>JAWWBV010000023.1:0-13638 GCA_033720795.1 Halomonas sp.
GAGCGGCTCGCCACCTGCTCCCGCTACGGGGCGATGAGCGCCGTGTGGTACTGGACGCGCCACGTCACCCCGGGCGCCGACATCCGCACCACCACGCGAGAGATCAACGGCGGGCTGCATGGCCTGGCCGATCGCATCCAGCGTCATCAGCGCATCACCCGGCACATCGAGCGCGACGCCGCCGCCAGAGCAGCGCGCGCCTAATCCATCTACGCAGGCCCACCGGGCGCACAACGCCAAGGGGGCGCTTTGGCTATGACCGAGATCACGCCGCGAGGCAGTCAACTCGATCGTATCGACGACAAGCTCGACCAGATCCTCGACCGCCTCACGCGTATGGAGGCGAGGCAGGACAACCATGGATCGAAGATCGAGGCCCACGACAGCCGCCTCGAGGAGCTATCGGTGCGCCTTCGCGATGTCGAGATCGCCCACGCCGTCAGCAGCGCCACCGGCCAGCAGACCGGCAAGGCCCTGCAGGGGCGATGGGCTGCCGTAGGGGCGACCGCTCTGGTCTTCCTCGCCGCCATTGGCGGATTCATCGGCAACGCCATCCTCAAGCTGATCCACATCGGGAGCTGAGCCATGGCTAGATTCGTGACCCTGCCGACCCTCTCGTGGGTCGACGGCGACTACCCGTGGCGCCTGGATGACGACCTGGTGTACGTCAGTGACGTACTCGGTCTGATCCGCGTGCCGAGGGGCTACTGCACCGACTTCGCCAGCGTGCCGCGCATCCCGGGCGTCTACTGGATGGCGGGAGGCCGGGCCACCCTGCCGGCGATCGTGCATGACTGCCTCTACGACTGCTGGACGCACAAGATCACGCGCGCTCAAGCCGATCGGGTCTTCCTCGAGGCGATGAACGCTCGGCAAGACCCCAAGCGGAGGGTGCTGCGATGGATCATGTATTCGGCCGTGCGTGCATGCGGCTGGCGGCCCTGGCGTCGCGACTCAAGGCACAAGTGCGTCGGCTAGCCGGCCACTCCATGCTCACCCTGCTGGTGGGCAACCTGATTCTCGGCGTGCTGTGGCACAGGGGGAAATCATGACCGCCCGCGACAAGCTCGCCGCCACCGGCCGCCAGAATGCTGACTCGCTCGGCGTCGGCCTCCCCGCCCTGCTCATGATGGCTGCACAGCAGTGGCTGGGTATCGAGATCCCCGCCGAGGTGGCGATGCTCGCTGCCGGGCTGGTGGGCTCGTGGGGCGCGAAGATCAAGAGGACGGTGTGATGGCTGACGTTACCCGCCTGCCGTGCGCAACGTACCGCACAGATATCCCAACCAGCCTGCGCGCTCTGGCCGACCAGATCGAGAGCGGCGAGACGCCGATGCCGGAGAGCGTGACCATCGTCACCAGTACCGAGGAAGGCGTTGAGGTCTACTCGCAGGGCCTGCGTGCCGATGATGACATCTTCACGATCGGCCTGCTGGAAATGGCCAAGGGCCTGGTGATCGCCAACCACACCGGAGGCGACGAGGACTGACCTGTCGATACTGAACCCTTGCATTTTCTGCAATAGTTCGCGGCGTCGCTAATATGCGCATCGGGGCGGCGTGATCGCCACCATTAAGCCGCTCAACCACGGGCTTCCCCGGGCCTATAGAGCCTGTTTGATCACCGCCTGGTCGGCGCATCGGTGAGTGCCTGGCATCCGGGCATTCAGCCAATGCGGCGGATGCATAACCTGATGTGCATTGGAGCGTGTGTACGGCGTGCCTGCACGACCAGTAAGCCGGAGATCAGGACCGGCCGCCGCATTCTGACACCCACCAGCCGCAGGAGTGTGATCCCCTCGGCTACCCCGGGCTGCGTGCCGAGAGGCAGCGAGCGCAGTACCAGCGCCACGGCTTCAATCGTGGCGTGCCTACAAGCAAGGACTGACCCATGGCCAAGACTGCATCGGGGGCTGTCGAGTTGACGCCTCGGCAGTCTCGTTTCGTGGATGAGTACCTGATTGAGCCCAACGGCAAGCAAGCGGCCATCGCTGCTGGCTATGCTGCCGGCTCTGCCGATGCCGCTGCATCCAGGCTGTTAAGAAATGACAAGGTGCGGCAGGTGCTGGACGAGCGCCGCGCATTGAGGGCGAAGCGCACCCAGGTCGACGCCGACTACGTGCTCCATCGCCTGCACGCCATCGACCAGCTCGACATCATCGACATCCTCGACGACGCCGGCAACGTCCGCCCCGTCAAGGAGTGGCCCAAGGCTTGGCGCCAGTCGATCACCGCCGCCGACCTGCACGAGATGCAGACAGGCGACGTGATGACCGTGGTGCGCAAGATCAAGTGGCCGGACAAGCTCAAGACCCTGGAGCTGATCGGCAAGCACGTCAGCGTCAAGGCGTTCGAAGCCGAGAAGGACAGCGGCGCCGAGGACATGGCCGCCGCCCTGTCCCAGATAGCGGAGAAGCTACCCGGATGACTCCTGCCCTCCAGCGACAACTCGACCGCTGGTACGGGCTCAAGGACATCCCCGAGCAGGTGCGCCTGATTACCGAGGATGTGCGCTTCAAGGTGGTGCCGGCGGGCCGCCGTTCCGGCAAGACCGAGCGGGCCAAGCGGTATCTGGCCAAGCAGGCGATGAAGAATTCCGGCGAGAAGTATTTCGCCGCCGCGCCGACCCAGGACCAAGCCAAGAAGATCTGGTGGGACGACCTGTGCGCCATGACGCTCTCGGCGAGCCACCCCAAGCAGCCCAAGGTCAGCCCCCAGCCGGTGATCTTCCTGCCCAACGGCACCGAGATCCACGTCATCGGCCTGGATAAGCCGCAGCGCATCGAGGGGATCGCCTGGACCGGCGGCATCATCGATGAGATCGCCGACATCAAGGACACCGCCTGGGAGGCCAATATCCTCCCGGCACTGAACACCGTCAGTCCCGAGCGGCCCGACTATCGCGCCTGGTGCTGGCTGATCGGCGTGCCGGACGGCCTGAACCACTACTACGACCTCTACCAGTACGCGCTGTCCTCCGGTGACCCAGAGTGGGCGGCCTATCACTGGAAGTCGGCCGAGGTGCTGCCGCCCGACGTGGTCGAGTCGGCGCAGCGCATCATGTCGGCCAAGCAGTTCAAGCAGGAGTTCGAGGCCAGCTTCGAGACCGCCACCGGGCGGATCTACGAAGACTACGGCCCGCAGAACCACACCGGCGAGAGCATCCAGCCGCACGAGCAGCTGATATGGATGCACGACCAGAACTTTACCCCGCTGTCCTCGGCCATCGGCGTGCGTCGCGACGACGCCCTCTATCTGCTGGACGAGATCGTGCTCGAGAGCGCCATCAGTCGGCAGTCGGCGGTCGAGTTCGTAGAGCGCTACAAGGATCACCAGAACAAGAGCGTGCTGATCTACGGCGACCCCGCCGGCCGGGCTGGTGAGAAGCATGGCCACGCCTCCGATTACACCGAGATCGAGGACGTGCTCAAGGAAGCCGGTTGGGACTTCCGGCGCCGAGTGAAGAAAAAGGCGCCCGCCATCAAGGATCGCCAGAACGCCGTGCGGGCCAAGATCTGCACCGCCGCCGGCGAGCATAGCCTGTTCGTTAACCCGTCGACCGCCAAGTGGTGCGACAAGGGCCTGGCGACCGTTCAGCTGCAGAAGGGCTCGACCTTCCAAGAAGACCAGACGAACCAGTACCAGCACATCACCACCGCCATCGGCTACATGGTCGAGGCAGAGTGGCCCGTGGCAGGCCAGGTCGCCGACATCGGCCGCATCAGATTCTAGGAGACACCATGTCCGTCGAGACGCTGCATCCGCTGTACACGGCGCACGAGCAGAAGGCGAGTCGCGTGCGGGATGCCGTGGCGGGCACCGACGCCGTCAAGGCGCGTGGCAAGGACTACCTGCCCCACCCGCAGGAGGAGTACGCCGCGCTGACCGGCGAGGCCAAGGCCATCGCCGACGCCCGTTATACGGCCTACAAGGCGGCCGCCCTGTGGCTGGGCGTGACCCGGCGCACCCATGACGGCATGCTCGGCGCGGTCTACCGCAAGACGCCGGAGATCGACCTGCCTGGCCCCATCGCCTACATGGAGGAGGACGCGGACGGCTCCGGCATGTCGCTGGTGCAGTTCTCCCGCCTGGCCGTGTCCCAGACCATGATGGCCGGCCGTCACGGCGTCCTGGTGGACTACCCCGAGGCCGAGGACGGCCTGACCCGCGAGCAGACACGCGGGCTGCGCGCCACCCTGCGCCACTACGACAGCGCCTCCATCATCAACTGGCGCCGCGAGGGCGAGCTGATGACCCTGGTGGTGCTGCAGGAGTCCTACGAGGCCACGACCACCGACGAGTTCGACCGCGACCTCGACGTACAGTATCGCGTGCTGACCCTGGAGGACGGGCTGTACGTGCAGCGCGTGTTCCGCAAGGGCGTCGAGGTGGCCCGCAGCGAGCCGCGCACGGCCGGCGGCCAGCGCTGGAGCGTCATCCCCTTCATGTGGGTGGGCGCGGTGGCCAACGACGAGACGCTGGACAACCCGCTGCTGCTCGACATCGCGGATCTGAACTTCGACCACTACCGCAGCTCGGCCAACCGCCGCGAGGCCAGCCGCATCGTCGGCCAGCCGATGATCCACATCGACATCGGCGAGACCAGCGTGCAGGACTGGAACGAGCTGAACCCGACCGGCATTCAGGTCGGCAGCCGGCGCGGCGTGCAGACCAAGGGCGGCACGATGGCCATGGTCCAGGCCCAGCCCAACGACATGAGCCGCCAGGACATGCTCGACGCCGAGGCGCAGATGCTCGCCATCGGCGCGCGCCTGCTGACCAATGGCGGCCAGAACGAGACCGCCGAGGCGGTACGCGCCCGCTCCGGCGCCGAGACGGCCAACCTGTCGAGCGTGGCGCACAACGTCTCCGACGCCATCCGCAAGTGCCTCGAGTGGGCACTGGAGTTCATGGGCGGCACGGGCGAGCCGGTGTTCGAGCTGAGCCAGGAATTCTACCCGCAGGACGCCGAGCCCCAGATGATCATGGCGATGATCCAGGGCGTGGACCGTGGCCTGCTGGCCGACAGCGACTTCTTCGACTGGGCACGCAAGCGCGGCCTGATCGACCCGGAGCGCACCGACGAGGACGTGCGGGCCGACGCCCAGGCTAGCGGCGGCATGATCGGGGCCATCTAATGACTACGGACATCAAGCTCCTCGAGCGGCTGATCCGGCATCAGATATTCGTTCAGCGATTCGCGGGCGGGCAGATCAAGCGCGCCCTGCCGATCCTCCGCGAGCTGGCCCGCGACCTGCGTCGCCGCATCGCCGAGGGCAACGCCACGGACTTCCAGATGGCGCGCATGACCGCCCTCGAGGCCGATCTGCGCTTCATCGCCGCCGACCATGCCAGCCAAGTCCAGCAGGCCCTCGACCTCGAGGACTTCGCCGTCCAAGAGGTGCAGTTCACCCAGCGCCTGATGGGCGCCGCCGTCGCCGTGGATCTCGCCGAGGGCGTGACGCCGGAGTTGGTCCGCGCCCTGACCACCCGCCGGCAGATGCAGCTGGTCAGCGGGCAGACCGTCAAGCGCCTGACCATCCCGCAGATGTGGGACGAGTTCGCCGAGGGCGTGGCCAAGGATGCCCGCCGCGTGGTCGAGACCGGGCTGATCGAGGGCCGCACCCAGCAGCAGATGGCGCGGGGCGTGGCTGAACTGGTCACCACCCGCAGCCGCCGCCAGGCCGAGACGGTCGTCAGGACCGCCACCAACGGCATCGGCTCGGCGGCCCGCAACATGGTCTATGCCGACAACGCCGACATCCTCGAGGGCGAGCGCTTCATCGCCACCCTGGACAGCCGCACGACGCGGACCTGCGCCGGCCTGGATGCCCGCGACGAGGTCTACCCGGTCGGCCAGGGGCCGACGCCGCCGATGCATTACGGCTGCCGCTCCGTGCGCGTGCCTGTCGTCAAGGAGCAGTATCGGCTGGGCGCCAAGGGCGAGCGGGCGAGCTACCAGGGGCCTGTCAGCAACCAGCTGACGTACCAGGGCTTCCTCAAGCGCCAGTCGGCCGAGTTCCAGGACGAGGTGCTGGGCGCCAAGCGGGCCGAGCTGTTCCGCAGCGGCAAGCTCAAGGTCGGCCAGTTCATCGACGACCAGGGCCGCGTGCTCAGCCTCGACGAGCTGGAGGCGCGCTACGGCCTGACCATGGAATGACGCCGCACCCCTACACCACCCGCCTGGCCGCGTGCCGGGCGTTTTTGTGCCTGCCGAGCGGGCCGAACCAGCGATCAGGGATCGTGACTCATGGCTGACGACACCACCACCCCGGAAACCACCGACACCACCGAGCAGGCCGAGACCAAGACCTACACCGAGGACGAGGTCAAGCAGCTCCTCGAGCAGGAGACCAGCGGCCTCAAGAGCAAGGTGTCGGAGCTGCTGGGCGAGACCAAGGCCGAGCGCGAGAAGCGCCAGGCGCTGGAGCAGGCGCAGCAGCAGGCCGAGGAAGAACGCCAGAAGGAAAAGGGCGAGTTTAAGTCGCTCTACGAGAAGACCCAGTCGGAACTGGAGGCCGAGCGCGAGAACGCCCGCAAGTTCCGCCAGACCATCCAGCAGAAGGAGCTGGAGTCGGCGGCGTCGAGCCTGGCCGGCCAGCTCTCGCGAGACTCCAAGCGGGCGGAGCTGCTCAAGAAGGAGGCACTCCAGTTCGCCGTCTACACCGACGAGGGCGTCAAGTTCGAGGTCGGCGGGGTCGAGATGCCCGCCGAGAAGCTGATGGAAAAAATGCGCGAGGACTACGACTTCCTGGTCGATGGTTCTCAAGCGACCGGGGGCGGGGCTCCCGGCAGCAGGACAGGCAGCGGGGCTGCACCAGTCGGCAAGCTCGATGGCACCAAGGCCGAGCGCGCCGCCTATTTTGCCAACCGATTCAAGATCAACTAGTAAGGAGCAGTCCCTATGTCCCTTGTCGACATGAAGGTATTCAACGCCAACCTGATGGAGGCGACCGCCGAGACCCTTGGCCAGCAGGTCGAGAAGTTCAACGGCGCGTCCAATGGCGCCATCGTGCTGACCTCGATGAACTTCGAGGGCGACTTCTTCCAGCGCTCGTTCTACGCCGCGCTGCACTCCGCCCAGCGCCGCGTCGACCGCTACGCCGCCCAGTCCTCTGCCGCTGCCACTGCGCTCTCCCAGCTGCAGGAGAACAGCGTCAAGGTGGCCGGCGGCTTCGGTCCGATCAGCTTCGAGCCCGGCCAGATGAGCTGGATTCAGAAGAACGAGGCCGAGGCCATCGCGGTGATCTCCGGTCAGCTGGCCGAGGCGATCATCAAGGATCAGCTGAACAGCTCCGTGGCCGCCGCCGTGGCCGCTATCGCCAACCAGGGCGCCGCCACCGTCAACGACGTGTCGGCCTCTGCCGCGATCAGCTACACCGCCCTGAACACCGCCCATGCCCTGTTCGGCGACTCGAGCATGGATCTGGTCGCGCAGGTGATGGACGGCTCGACCTATCACCGCCTGATCGGCGACAACCTGGCCAACACCCCGCAGCTGTTCCAGGCGCAGAACGTGCTGGTGGTCGACATCCTTGGCAAGCCGGTGATCGTCACCGACGCCCCGGCGCTCTACGAGGCCGGCACGCCGAACAAGAACAAGGTGCTGTCGCTGGCCTCCAGCGGCGTGACCGTGATGGACGGCTCCGATGTGATCACCAACATCGACACCTCCAACGGTCAGTCTCGCATCGAGACCACCATGCAGGCCGACTACACCTTCGGCCTGGGCGTCAAGGGCTACGCCTGGGACATCACCAACGGCGGCAAGTCCCCGTCCGACGCGGCCCTCGCCACCGGCACCAACTGGGATCTGGTGGCGAGCAACATCAAGCACACCGCTGGCGTGCTGACCGTGGGCAGCGCCGACGCCTAATCGGCAACGATGAACAAAGGGGGCTTCGGCCCCCTTCTTTCAAGGTGAGCGCATGACCGTCTACTACGAGCAACACCCCGTCAGCCCGGAGCGCAAGCAGGAACTGCGCCGCAAGGGCTACCGAATTCTCGATAAGCGGTTCGCCCCGGCGGACTGGGAAGATCCCGAGGCGCCCAAGCCTCGCCGCACATCCCGCAAGGCCGAGGAGTAAGCCATGACCGAGTACGTCACCACCGCCGATGTCGAGGGCGTGCTCGGCGCCGGCTGGGAAGGCACGGGCGACGCCGACCGCGCCGTGCTCGAGGCAAACGCCTGGCTGACCAGTCGCGGCGTGATCGCCTCCGACCCGGTCGAGAGCGACATCATCACCGCCGGGGCCTATCTCGCCGAGCGGGCCGCGCGGGGCAACCTGTATGCCGACCAGGCGCCGAACCTCAAGCGCAAGATGGTCGACGCGGACGGCGTGAAGTCGGAGAAGGAGTACCAGGACGGCGCCACGGCCAGCGTGGGCATCATGCGCCTGGTCCTCGACCTGCTGCGCCCCTACCTGCCGGCCGGCGGCGGCAGCACCTTCGCCGTGACGAGGACCTGATCATGACCACCGTTGGACCGATTACAGCCAGGATCACGATCCACGGCCGGGGCGCTGGACTTGCGCTCGGCGTTATCGCCGGCCTGTTCGGCTCACGGCGCCCTGAGCGCTTCGCCAAACTGGCGATGTTTGGCCGTGTGGAATGCTGCGGCCGTGTTCGCTGGTTCTGGCTCGGGAGGCGCTGATGGGCCTACGCGACGACCTGCAGACCGACATCGCCGAGGCCTTCAACGAGGATCTCGCAGACGCCGTGACCAGCTTCACCGCCACCCGCACCACGGTCAGCGGCCAGCTCGACCCAGTGACCGGCAAATACCCCGAGACGACCGTGGCCTACAGCGGCCGCGGCGTGTTCGGCGGCTACTCAGTGCGCGAGGTCGACGGGCAGCACATCCTGCGCACTGACGTGAAGCTCACCGCCCTGCAGAACGAGGTGACCAAGGATAGCGACGGCTCGGCCTATGCGCCCGCCGTGGATGACGTGCTGGCCGGCTATGACGTGATGAACGTCGAGCAAGACCCGGCGTCGGCGACCTGGAAGATCCAGCTCAGGAGGTCCGCATGAGCTTCGACAGCGTGCGCGTCGCCTTCGTCACCCGCCTGAATGCCTGGACGGATGCTCCGATCGTCTGGGATGGCCACAAGGTCACGGACGAGGCCAAGGCGGCGAAGGCGGCCTATTCCCCGTGGTGCCGCGTCACCATTCAGGACGGCGACCGCACCTTTGCCACTCAGGACAACACCGCCTTAGCTGCTGGCACGCTTTTCGTGCAGGTGTTCACCCGCGATGGCGAAGGTCCGGATGCGGCCCGCGACCTGGCCGACTCGCTGGCCGCGCATCTGGATGACTACACCGCCGGGGCGCTGGTCTGCGATGCCGCCTCAGTGGGCAATGCCGGGCCAGGCGATGGCTGGTATCAGATCAACGTCTCCGTGCCGTGGAGGGTCTACCAGTGAGCTTTGAGCGCGACATACAGAAATTCAAGCAGAAGGCCAAGAACGCGAGCGAGGCGACCATCCGCGCCGCCGGCTTACAGGTCTTCGCTGCGATCATAGAGCGCACCCCGGTCGGCAACCCCGAGATCTGGCTGGCCAAGAACAGTGACGGCGAATACGTCGACTATCTCTCGGTCAACGACTACCCCGAGGGGTACATCGGCGGCACAGCGCGAGGCAACTGGCAGACCGCTGTCGGCCGCCGCCCCACCGGCACGCTCGACACGCAAGACGAAAGCGGGCGCGTCGCGCTAGCCGGGGCCAGCCTGGCCGCCGCCTCATTCACCCTGGCCGACACGCTCTACTTCGCCAACAACCTCCCGTACATCCAGCGCCTCGAGGATGGCTGGTCGTCCCAGGCCCCGGCCGGAATGGTGGCGAACAGCGTCGATAGCTTCTCTCGGGCCGTCGACGGCGCCGCCCGCAAGCACCGCATCTAAACCACCGCCCTGACCCACCCTGAGCCCCGCCACTGAGCGGGGCTTTCTCGTTGCGAGGACTCTCCGCATGGCTTACATCAAGTTCCAAGGCATGTCGCTTTCCCTGGATGACGGCGCCGCCACTCCTGCCGCCGTGCCGATCGAGCAGATCAGCGGCATCGACGGCCTCTCGGCCACCACGTCGGTCAACGACCGCACGGTCATGAACAGCACCGCCATCGAGAAGAGCCCCGGCCTTCCTGACTACGGCAACCTGACCATCGACCTGTTCTATGACCCCTCGCTGCCGGGGCATTCCAACCTGCGCGACGCTGCTGCCGCCCAAGACATCCGCGAAGGCGTGCTGACCTTTGCCGATGGGCAGACGGCCACCTTCCAGTGCTTCGTCTCCCAGGTGCCCAGCCTGTCCGGCTCGGCAAACACCGACTTCACCGGCCAGGCGATCCTCGAGATCACCGGCTCGCCGGTCTTCGCGTAAGCCATGGGCTGGACGACTGACAAGCGCGAGCACGCGCGGCGACTGGCGATCTGTGCCGAGTGCCCGCATGCCGTGCTGACCGTGGCCGGCGCCTGCGATACCTGCCGGCGCCCGGCCATCGTCAAGTCGGCCCGCACCGACGATGACCTCGCCTGCAAGCGCAAGGACTGTGCCGGCGCCGTGACGGGCAAGGAAATCGCCCGCTGCGGCGCCTGCGGCTGTCCGCTCGCCTCGCGCGTCTACGCAACATGTCCCAAAGGGAAATGGTAATGACCCTCACCAAGCAGCAGATTCTCGACGCCGCCGACACCAAGACCGAAGAGGTCGAGGTGCCGGAATGGGGCGGCAACGTCCGTATCCAGACCATGACCGGCTACGCCCGCGATGCCTTCGAGTCGTCCATCACCGGCAAGAACGGCGGCGTCAACACCGTCAACATCCGCGCCAAGCTGGTCGCCGCCTGCATCGTCGATGACGAGGGCGAATTGATGTTCGCCGAGAAGGACGTGGCCAAGCTCGGCAAGAAGTCCGCCGCCGCCCTCGAGCGCGTCTTCGCCGCCGCCCAGACGCTCAACCGCATCTCTGACGGGGATGTGGAGGAGCTGGCAAAAAACTGATTGCCCAGCCACGGCGCCGGTACTACGTCGCGCTGGCCCGTGAGCTGGGGATGACCGTCACGCAGATGCTCAAGTCGATGACGAGCGCTGAGCTGGCCGAACAGATGGCCTTCGACTCCCTGAAAGACGAGAAGTACCGCGAGAAGCTCGAGGCCGAGGCAGATGCCGAGCGCTGGGCGCGGATGACACCCGAAGAACAGGGCGCCGAGCAGCGCCGCCGACTGATGGGGAAATAGCATGGCCACAATCGCCGGGCTCGTCGTCGAGATCAGCGCGCGTTCGCAGAAGTTCCAGAAAGCCATGCAGGGCGCGCAGAAGCGCGTGGATACGCTGCGGCGCGTGACCAAGGAGCACTCCAAGCGCATCGAGAAGAGCCTTCGCGGCGCCTTCGAGTCTGCCGCCAGCAGCGTCCGAGGATTCGCCAAGAAAGCCGCCTCCCGCCTCTCGACGTTTGCCAAGCAGGCGCGCGGCATCGCCACGCAAATCGGCAAATGGGTCGCCGCCGGCCTGACGGCTGCCGCTGCCGCTGTGACGGCGGTGGTCACGACCACCTCGCTCGCCATGCGGGATCTCATCCGAGACTCCAAGGCGGTCGGGGTGGCGGCGTCCGACCTGCAAACCTGGCAATACGCCGCGCGCTCCATGGGCGTCGAGGGCGACAAGGTGCAGGACATCTTCAAGGATCTCGCCGACAAGACAGGTGACTTCGCCCGCACCGGCGGTGGCGAGGCGGCCGACATCTTCGAGCAGCTCGGCATCAGCGCCCAGGAGTTGCTGGGGCTCTCGCCGGACAAGGCCCTGCTGCGCATCAACAGCGCTCTCGAGGGGCTGAGCCAGGGCGAGAAGATCTTCTTCATGGAGTCGATCGCCGACGACGCCTCCCGACTGCTGCCGCTGCTGGACGACAACGCCAGGGGCCTGAAAGCCATGAGCGAGCAGGGGCGCAACTGGGGCGCCATCATGACCCAGGCCGAGATCCAGGCATCGGCGGCGCTGGGCAACACCTTGACCGACGCCAAGAACATGGTGGGCGGCTTCAAGCAGTTGCTGGGTGCGCAGCTTGCCCCCGCCTTCCAGACCGTCATCAGTTGGGTGCAGAAGCTGACCGAGAGCTTTGGCGGGCCGCGCGAGGCCGCCCGTACGGCAGCCGCCGCCATCGTGAGTGCGATGGCGAACGCCGTCGATGGCGTGTCGACCCTGTTCAAGTGGGTCAACGACGTATATGACGTGCTGCTCAAGATTCAGCGCTTCCAGTTCAGTGTCGAGGCAGTGGCCGAGCAGGCTCGGCTTAACCCGACGCAGGGCTACGGGCGTATGTCGGGCTACGGTGCCGACAACCCGCCACCCGAGACCGGCCCGGCGACCGCGCGGGTCAACGAACTCGACAAGCTGATCCGTGAACGAGAAAGCCTCGACGGGGGCAGCAAGACCGCCGAGGCGCTGCGAGAACTGGCCGACAGCTTGCGCAAGAACCGGGGCGACATTCTCACCAACCCCGACACCCTGATGCCGACCAACGAACAGGCAGGCACCACGGCGGGCGCGCGCACCGTGTCGCAGGCGCTGGAGGATCAGGTGGACGCCACCGAAGACTCCACCACGGCCATCAAGGACTTCACCGATGCCGCCGTGAGCGGCGCCAAGTCAATCGCTGCGGCGACTGGAAGTGGCGGTCGTGGCGCTCTAGGCACCATCGCAGGCATGGTGCCGGACGAGACCATAGCGGGCACGACACGCAAAACGGGGATGCTGAGTGTTCGCCAGCGCATCGAGGCGGGCAAGGACTTGTCGGCCTATGCGCTGGAGCCCAACCCCAGCGCGAAGTCCACGTACGGCACCGCTCTGCGCATGTACGACGCCGCAGGCTCCACCGCCTCGGCGGCATCGCGCGGCCTGGAGGGCGGCGCACGCATGGGCGGCGGAAAGAATCTCGGCACCTTGACGCTCAAGAACGACAAGGGCGAGAGCCAGGACTTCTTTACCGAGAACACCGAGGCTGCCGAGAAATGGCTGGCCAATACGCTGTCGGGCGCGGCCTCTTCCGTCTAGCGGGAGGCGTTTCGACGCTCGCGCATGGCTTTGATGTTGTGCTCGCGGCAGATGATGTCTAGCTGCTGGACAATATCGTCATCGGAGAAGTCGAGCGTCGAATAGACGCCGTTCGCCGCTTCGATCATCAAGTCCCGCACGAACTGGTCATCTTGCTGGCTGGCGTGCTCGATAATCTGCCGCTTGGTCCCGCCCAGAGATTTTATTTGGCGAGCCTCATCGACCACCCGGTACATATCGGGCAGCTCGGCGTTGCAATCAATCTCCTGCCCCCACGCCAGCGCCGGCACCAGTGCCAGCGCAGCTATCCATCGTCTCATACCCATCCTCCCTGCTGATCCCAGCAGGGTAGCACATCACCCCAGCCCGCCACTCGGCGGGCTTTCTCGTTTCTGGAGATCCGCCCATGGCCTGGAAGTGGTACACGGACGCGGCCTGCACGCAGCTGTTTAGCGGCACGCTCAGCTATATCCACCGCACCGACCTGACCGATAACCCCCAGGACGACGTGCTCTATTACGCCGAGGTCGAGCAGGACACCGGGGATAACGGCATCTACAAGCTGGAGGCGGAATCGAACCCAGGCACGGAC
>JAWWBV010000024.1:0-13574 GCA_033720795.1 Halomonas sp.
CACCATCCCCCTCGGCGAGGCCGCGCGTCGCAGCGGCAACATCCGCCAGCTCAGCGTGGCCGGGCTGATCGCCGAGGCGATCCGCCGGGTCAGCAACGAAGACTCCGTCAGCGCCATGTTCCACTGAGGCCGCCCCCGCCGAGCCCCGCTCGGCGGACGGTCCGGTGCAACGAGGCGTCGGAGCAGTGCCCCACGGGGCTCCCGGAAACGCCGCGGTCTGGTCGCGGGCCACGGCGCTTTCCTTACCTTCAGAAAGAGGCAATTCCATGTCCGATTACACACTCAATGCCAGCGTTCGCAACGACCTGGGGAAAGGTGCGAGCCGCCGCCTGCGTCGTGCCAACGCACAGGTGCCGGCCATCATCTATGGTGGTGAGCAGGCGCCGCAGCCGATCGCCGTCGACAAGACCAGCTTCTACAAGGCGCTGGAAGACGAGGCGTTCTTCTCCTCCGTCATCAACCTGTCCGTGGACGGCCAGGCCCAGCAGGTCGTGGTGCGTGACCTTCAGCGTCACCCCTTCAAGCCGCTGGTGACCCACGCCGACTTCCTGCGCGTCGATGCGACCCACGAGCTGACCCTGAACGTGCCGCTGCACGTGGTCGGCGAGGACGCCTGCGCGGCGATCAAGGACCAGGACGGCGAACTGCACCAGCTCGCTTCCGAGGTCGAGATCAGCTGCCTGCCGAAGGACCTGCCGGAGTACCTGGAAGTCGACATCAGCACCGTCGAGCTGGGCTCTACCCTGCACCTGTCCGACCTCACCGTCCCGGCCGGCGTGACCCTGGTCGCCCTGACCCATGGCGAGGACCACGACAACGCCATCCTGAGCATCACCAAGGCCAAGGTCCGCGGTGGCGACGCCGAAGAGGGCGAGGAAGAGTCCGGTGGCGAGGAAGCCGCGGACGAGGGCGACGCCGAGTAATCGGTCGCGCCCGGCGGGCATGTCGGAGCCTCGACGTGCCCGCCTCGTCATCAGGAATCAAGCGCCCCGGCGCTTGATTTTTTTTGCCATCACGCCGCATGCAAGGAGACCGGCATGAGCCAGTTGAAAGCGATCATCGGTCTGGGCAACCCCGGCGCCGACTATGAGGCCACCCGCCACAACGCCGGCGCCTGGCTGGTGCACGCCGTGGCGAAGGCGGCGGGCGGGGAACTGCGCCCCGAGCGCAAGTTCCTCGGTCGCCATGCACGGGTCCGGCTGGACGGTCGGGAGCTGCACCTGCTCGAGCCCACCACCTTCATGAACCGCAGCGGCGGGTCCGTGGCGGCACTCTGCCAGTTCTTCAAGCTCGCCCCCGACGAGCTGCTGGTGGCCCACGACGAGCTCGACATGCCCCCGGGCACCGCGCGCTACAAGACCGGGGGCGGCCACGGCGGCCACAACGGCCTGCGCGACATCATCCGCGCCCTGGGCAACGACAAGTCGTTTCACCGCCTGCGCATCGGCATCGGCCACCCGGGCGACGCCCGCCAGGTGACCAACTACGTGCTGGGGCGCCCCGGCAAGGCGGAGCGTGGCGCCATCGACGCCGCCATCGACGAGTGCCTGGCGACCCTCCCCCAGGCCGTCGACGGCGACTGGGCGAAGGCCATGAATCGACTGCACAGTTTTACAGCGCCGAGCTGAAAGCGCCGAGCTACAAGGGGGGCCGACGACGGGCAGTCATGCCCGGAACGACACTGCCTGGGGCCGAATCCGACCTGCATCGTCTAAGACCCGTCGCTTGGTCGCTTGGCCGCTCGGCGCTTGTAGCTTGGCGCTCCGCGCTTCCGTAGAATACTCGCCACTTTCCAATCGCGAACTCGCTTTCCAGGATGCTCCCATGGGTTTCAACTGCGGTATCGTCGGCCTGCCCAACGTCGGCAAGTCCACCCTCTTCAATGCCCTGACCAAGTCGGGCATCGACGCCGAGAACTTCCCCTTCTGCACCATCGAGCCCAACGTCGGCATCGTGCCGATGCCGGACCCGCGCCTCGACAGGCTGGCCGAGATCGTCAAGCCCCAGAAGGTGCTGCCCACCACCATGGAGTTCGTCGACATCGCCGGCCTGGTGGCGGGCGCCTCCAAGGGCGAGGGCCTGGGCAACAAGTTCCTGGCCAATATCCGCGAGACCGACGCCATCGCCCACGTGGTGCGCTGCTTCGACAACGACAACGTCATCCACGTGGCCAACCAGGTCGATCCCGAGGCGGACATCGAGATCATCAACATGGAACTGGCGCTGGCCGACCTCGACACCGTCGAGCGCGCCATCCAGCGCCTGGTGCGCGTGGCCAAGGGCGGCGACAAGGAGGCCATCGCCACCAAGGCGATCCTCGAGCGCATCCAGCCCCACCTGGCCGAGGGCCAGCCGCTGCGAAGCTTCGGCCTCGACGACGACGAGAAGCAGCAGCTCAAGGGCTTCGGCTTCCTGACGCCCAAGCCCACCATGTACATCGCCAACGTCAACGACGACGGCTTCGAGGACAACCCCTACCTCGACAAGGTGCGCGAGATCGCCGCCGCCGAGGAGGCCGTGGTGGTGCCGGTGTGCAACCAGATCGAGGCCGAGATCGCCGAGCTCGAGGACGAGGAGCGCGCCATGTTCCTCGACGAGCTGGGCATGGAAGAGCCTGGGCTCGACCGGGTGATCCGCGCCGGCTACGCGCTGCTGGGCCTGCAGACCTACTTCACCGCCGGGGTCAAGGAGGTCCGCGCCTGGACGGTCAAGGTCGGCGCCACCGCCCCGGAGGCGGCCGGCGTGATCCACACCGACTTCCAGAAGGGCTTCATCCGCGCCGAGGTCATCGCCTACGACGACTTCGTCGCCCTGGGCGGCGAGCAGGGCGCCAAGGATGCCGGCAAGTGGCGCCTGGAGGGCAAGGAGTACATCGTCAAGGATGGCGACGTGATCCACTTCCGCTTCAACGTCTGAGCCGCCGAAGCGCCCCGAAGGCGCTCATGGGGCCGCCGGGGCTTGACGAGGGCGAGCCACAAGCGTAAACTTCGCCCCCGTTGTTCGGCTACGTAGCTCAGCTGGTTAGAGCACATCACTCATAATGATGGGGTCCCCTGTTCGAATCAGGGCGTAGCCACCAGACACCGAAAAGCCCGCCTGGCTCGTCAGGCGGGCTTTTTTCGTCGGGCGCCCTTCGACGCCGCGAGGTCCGGCGGGGCCGAGGCACCGCCGGCAATCAGCGCTCAGGGCAGCTCGGCACGATCGACGAAGGCGGTCAGCGCCCGCACCAGGTACTCCACGTCCCGGGCGCCCGCGGTCTCGCGGATCGAGTGCATGGCCCACTGGGGCGCCCCCACGTCCAGGGTCGGCACCCCGAGCTCGGTGGCGGTGATCGGGCCGATGGTGCTGCCGCAGCCCATGTCGGCTCTTGTCACGAAGGTCTGCACCGGCACGTCTGCCTCGCGGCACAGGTCGCGGAACAGTGCCGCGGTGGCGCTGTTGGTGGCGTAGCGCTGGCTGGCGTTGACCTTGATCACCGGCCCGCCGTTGAGCGCCGGGCCGTGGGCGGCGTCGTGCTTGTCCTGGAAGTTGGGGTGCAGGGCGTGGGCGTTGTCGCAGGAGATGAGCCGCGAGGCCTGAATCAGGCGAATGAAGCCCTCCTCCCCCGCCTCGCCGAGTTGGGCGTTCACCCGGCGCAGCACGTCGCCGAGGAAGGGCCCCTGGGCGCCGCAGGCGCTGGCGCTGCCCACTTCCTCGTGGTCGTTGGCCACCAGCACCGCACCCTGGCGGCCGTCGCTCTCGAGCAGCGCCTCCAGACCGGCGAAGCAGGAGAGCAGGTTATCGAGGCGGGCGCTGGCGACCAGCTCGCCCTCGACGCCGACCCGCGCCGGGGCCTGCATGTCGCGAAACGCCAGCTCGAAGTCGAGCACCTCGACCTCGCCCAGGCCGTGCTGCTCCTCGAGCCACTGACCGAGCAGCCGTTCGAGATCGGGGCGCCCGCCACCCTGCAGCAGCACCGGAGCCATCTCGGTCTGGGCATTCATGGCCCGACCATTGTTGGCCTCGCGATCCAGGTGGATGGCCAGGCTCGGGATGATCGCCACCGCGCGCTCGACGTCGAGCAGCACGCCCTCGATGCGGCCATCGGCGTGGCGCACGTGCACCCGCCCGGCGAGCCCCAGGTCGCGATCGAACCAGGGCGCCAGCAGCGCCCCGCCGTAGACCTCGACCCCCAGCTGCAGCCAGCCCGCCGCCGACTGGGCGGCATTGGGCTTGAGGCGCAGGCCGGGGCTGTCGGTATGGGCACCGATCAGGCGCAGGGCGTCGAGACGCTCGCGGGGCAGCTGCAGGGCGACGATCGAGGAGTCGTTGCGGGTCACGTAGACCCGCTCGCCGGGCGACAGCTGCCAGGCGGAGGTCTCGTCGAGCCGCCGGTAGCCGGCGGCCTCGAGACGCGCGGCCATGTTGGCCGTGGCGTGCCAGGGCGTGGGGGATCGATGCAGGAAGTCGAGCAGGCGCTCGAGGCGGGCATCCTCGGACATGAAATTCCTCTATCGCGGGGCGTTTCGGGGGTCTTGACGACACGGCCAAGCTGCTACAATGGCTTTTCTGTCCATGCAACTCGACGGCCGGGTCGGGGTCTGGATGAAGAGTGAGTGTACACGAATCGGGGAGTGCTTCATCGATGAGCCTGTTAGTCACCCTTGGGCGGGCCGCGGTGCTGGGCCTGCTGCTGGCCACGCCGCCGGCCCTGGCCAGCCTCGAGCCGAGCGATGAGCAGCGCCAGGCGGCCACGGAAGTGGCGGAATCGCTGCGCTACGGCCACTACGCCGATGTGAGCCTCGACGACGCCTGGTCGCGGCGGGCCTTCGAGCGCCTGCTGGACATCCTCGATGGTCAGCGTGCCTACCTACTGGACCGCGACGTGGCCGCCTTCAGCGATCTTCGAACCGGCATGGACGAGGCGCTCCTCGACGCCGAACTGGCCCGCCCCTTCGCCCTCTACCAGCGCTACCATGAGCGCGCCGAGGCGCGTCTCGAGTGGCTGCTGGCACGGCTCGACGAGGGCCTCGACTTCAGCTTCGACAGCGACCAGCGCCTGGAGCTGGAGCGCGAGGACAGCCCCTGGGCCGCCAGCGGGGCGGCCCTGGACGAGCTGTGGATGAAGCGCCTCAACAACGCCGCCCTCAGCCTGACCATCAGCGACCAGGACCCCGAGCAGGTGACGAGCACCCTGCGCCAGCGCTACGAGGGACAGCTCTCGCGCCTGCGCCAGACCAATGCGGCCGACGTCTTCGGACTCTTCATGGCCGCGGTGACCGGCAGCGTCGACCCGCACAGTGAGTACCTCTCGCCGCGACAGGGCGAGTCCTTCGACATCCAGATGCGCCTCTCGCTGGAGGGCATCGGCGCCCTGCTGCAGGCCGACGGCGAGTTCGTCAAGGTCTCGAGCCTGGTGGCCGGCGGCCCGGCCGAGCGCGACGGCGCCCTCCAGCCCGCCGACCGCATCATCGGCGTGGGCCAGGAGGACGGCGAGATCGTCAACGTGGTGGGCATGCGTCTCGATGACGTGGTCGACCTGATCCGCGGCCCCAAGGGCTCAGTGGTGCGTCTCGACGTGGTCCCCGCCCAGGCCATCGACATGAGCCGCTCCACGGTGATCGACATCACCCGCGACACCGTGGACCTCGAGGATCAGGCCGCCCAGGGCGAGGTGATCGACATCGAGCGCGAGGATGGCATGCACCGCCTCGGCGTGATCGAGATCCCGACCTTCTACGTGGACTTCGACGCCTGGCAGGCCGGCGAGGAGGACTTCCGCAGCACCACCCGCGATGTGGCCCGCGAGGTCGAGCGCCTCCAGGCCGAGGGCGTCGAGGGCATCGTGCTCGACCTGCGCAACAACGGCGGCGGCGCCCTGCAGGAGGCCAACTCGCTGATCGGGCTCTTCATCGATCGCGGCCCCACCGTGCAGGTCCGCGACGCCCGCGGTCGCATCAGCCTCTACGGCGACACCGAGAGCGGCGCCCTCTACGACGGCCCCCTGGCCGTGCTGGTCAACCGCCTCTCGGCCTCGGCCTCGGAGATCTTCGCCGGCGCCATCCAGGACTACGGCCGCGGCCTGGTGGTCGGCACCGACACCTTCGGCAAGGGCACGGTCCAGACCCTCAACGAGCTGAGCCACGGCGAGATCAAGCTGACCCGCGCCAAGTTCTACCGCATCTCCGGCGAGAGCACCCAGCATCGCGGCGTGGAGCCGGACATCGACTTCCCGAGCCTGATCGATCCCGAGCTGATCGGCGAGAGCAGCCTCGACAACGCCCTGCCCTGGGACACGGTGCGTGAAGTGCAGTACCGCACCTACGGCGATCCCCGCCGGCACCTGGAGACGCTACGCGCCCGCCACCTCGAGCGCGCCGAACAGCAGCCGAACTTCCACTACCTCGAGCGGCGCTCCGAGCTCGCCCGCCAGCTGCGCGCGCAGCACACCAGCGTCAGCCTGAATCGTGAACAGCGACAGCGCGAGGTCGAGGCGCAGGAAGCGGAGCAGCTGGCCCTGGAGAACGAGCGGCGCCGCGCCCTGGGCCTGGAACCGCTGGAGGAGTGGACCGACGCCCGGAACGAGGACGAGACCACCGGCGACAAGGCCGACGATACGCCGATCGACCGCGCCCAGATCCTCGAGACCGCCCAGATCCTGCTGGACTATCGCCAGCTGGAGGACGGCTGGCACTACGCAGAACTCAACTGATCACTCGACTGACGCGCGCCCATGACGACGACGCCGGCCCCTCGGGGCCGGCGTCTTGCCATCCACGCCGTGCCCCGCCCGGCGCTCGTGACGGCGCCGGGTCTGCAGGCTCAGGAGCACCCTCGGCACGGACCGGGCGGCGCAGACACACCACGACACAAGCGGCCGCGAACGAAGGACGCAGCGACGGCGAGAAGATCGAAAACGATAAGGACAGGAAAGCAGGGAGAGGTCTAGGCGAAGGTGATGCGAAGCCGGACGACATTGGCTCCCCGAACAGGACTCGAACCTGTGACCCAATGATTAACAGTCATTTGCTCTACCAACTGAGCTATCGGGGAACGATGCGGATGTTGCGAAGGGATGCGGCAGGCAGCTAGGAGCGGTTGGCTCCCCGAACAGGACTCGAACCTGTGACCCAATGATTAACAGTCATTTGCTCTACCAACTGAGCTATCGGGGAATGACCGCGTGCCGAATGGTGTTCGTCGCCGCGCGTCGCCAGACACGCCGAGCGAAGCTGGCTCCCCGAGCAGGACTCGAACCTGCGACCCAATGATTAACAGTCATTTGCTCTACCAACTGAGCTATCGGGGAATGACCTCGAACACGGGGCGTAGTATACGGATCGGGCTCGCAAGGTCAAGTCGGGAATGGCATCTCGGCCTCCACGAGGCGCGACGGACACCCAACGAAAAACGCCCGCCGGGCCGAGGCCCGACGAGCGTTTCTGCATGTCCTGGTGGCTACGCCCTGATTCGAACAGGGGACCCCATCATTATGAGTGATGTGCTCTAACCAGCTGAGCTACGTAGCCTTTTCAACAGGTTGCCCGGCCAGGGCCGGGCAACGGGGATGAATTATGCACGCGGGCCTGCGTCATGGCAAGCCCGCGAGGCACTCAGCTCTCGATATCGAGCGCTTCCTTCACCGCCGGCAGTCCCGGTTCGCCCTCGCGGGTCGTGACCCCCTCGAGCCAGGTCTCGAGCACCGCGGGGTTGGCCTGCAGGTAGGCGCGGGCCGCATCGCGGGGATCCTCGCCCTCGTCCATGATCTCGCCCATCAGCTGGTTCTCCATGGCGAGGGTGAAGGTGAGATTCTCGAGCAGCGCGCCGACGTTGCTGCACTCCTCGACGAAGCCGCCCCGGGTGTTGGTATACACCGTCGCCCCGCCCAGGTTCGGCCCGAAGTAGTCGTCGGCCCCCGAGAGGTAGGCCATGTCGTAGTTGGTGTTCATGGGGTGCGGCTCCCAGCCGAGGAACACCATCCAGGTCTCGTCGGGGGTGCGGGCGCTCAGCTCGGCCAGCATGCCGGCCTCGCTGGAGTCGACCAGCGACCAGTCGCCGAGGCCGTAGGCGTCGTCGTCGATCATGTCCTGGATCAGCTGGTTGCCGTCGTTGCCGGCCTCGATGCCATGGATGTTGCTGTCGAACTTCTCGGCATGCTCGGCGAGGTCGGTCACCGAGGTGACGCCGGCGTCGTGCACGTACTGCGGCACCGCCAGGGTGTACTTGGCGCCCTCGAGGTTGGCCCCCAGGCGATCGACGCTGCCATCCTCGACGTAGGGGTCGCTGATCGAGGCCATGGAGGGCATCCAGTTGCCCAGGAAGACGTCGAAGTCGTCGTTCTTCATCCCGGAGTAGGCGATCGGCACCGAGACGGTATCGATGCGGGTCTCGTAGCCCAGCGCCTCGAGCACCTCGGTGGTCAGGGCGGTGGTGGCCGTGATGTCGGTCCAGCCGACCTCGGCGAAGCGCACCTTCTCGCAGCTCTCGGGCTCGGCGGCCTGCAGCGGCGCGACGGCGAATCCGAGGGCGGCGGCGCCGACACCGAGGGCGGTACGACGATTCAGGAGGGTCATGTTCATGGGAGCGTTCCTCTTGTTGGACATCCAGTATAGCCACGGCGGCGACACCGCCGACCGGCGGTAGGTCGAACCGGACCTTTATTGATTGAACGTTCAATAAAGAAATGGCAAGCTACATGGTAACCACGCTTGATGCGTTGGGTGCAAGAACACATTGCAAGATCAATTCACGGGAGAGGAGCCACAACGGTGCCCAAGGTCGGAATGGAACCCATCCGCCGCCAGCAGCTGATCAAGGCGACCATGGCGGCCATCGACGAAGTCGGCCTGGCCGACGCGACGGTGATGCGTATCGCCCGCCATGCGGGGGTCTCCGCCGGCATCATCAGCCACTACTTCGGCGGCAAGGACGGCCTGCTGGAGGCCACGATGCGCCAGATCCTGAGCGATCTGGGCGCCGCGGTCGCCGCCCGGCGGCGCGGACTCGCCACCTCGAGCCCGCGGGCGCACCTCGGCGCGATCATCGATGGCAACTTCGATGGCAGCCAGGTCACCGGGCCGGTGGCCAAGACCTGGCTGGCCTTCTGGGCCAGCAGCATGCACCGGCCGACGCTGGCGCGCCTTCAGCAGGTCAACGACCGGCGCCTCTACGCCAACCTCTGTCACCAGTTCCGCCGGCTGATGTCCCGACACGAGGCGCGCGCCTGCGCCCGGGCCCTGGCCGCGCTGATCGACGGCCTGTGGCTGCGCGGCGCGCTGACGCCCGAGGGCCTGAACAGCGACGAGGCGCGTCGCCTGGCCCATGACTACCTCGATCGGCTGCTCGACACCCACGACACCCTCTCCCCTACCTGAACGGAGGCCAGCATGGCATCTTCCGCCCCCCAGACCCTCTACATCGATGGCCGCCACACGGCCGCCACCTCGGGCGAGACCTTCCCCGTGGTCAACCCCTTCGACGGCTCGCTGCTCGCCGAGGTCCCCCAGGCCGCCGAGGCCGACGTGGATGCCGCCGTCGCCGCGGCGCGCCGGGGCCAGCGGGCCTGGGGCGCAATGAGCGGCATGGAACGCGGCCGCGTCCTGCAGCGCGCCGTGGCGCTCTTGCGAGAGCGCAACGACGAGATCGCCGAGCTCGAGACCCGCAACACCGGCAAGCCGATCAGCGAGACCGCGGCGGTGGACGTGGTCACCGGCGCCGACGTGCTCGAGTACTATGCCGGCCTGGCGCCGGCCCTCGAGGGCGCCCAGATCCCGCTGCGCGAGGACGCCTTCGTCTACACCCGTCGCGAGCCGCTGGGCGTGATCGGTGCCATCGGCGCCTGGAACTACCCCATCCAGATCGCCTGCTGGAAGAGCGCCCCGGCGCTGGCCGCCGGCAACGCCGTGGTCTTCAAGCCCAGCGAGGTCACCCCGCTGACCACCATGCTCCTGGCCGAGGTCTTCAGCGAGGCCGGTCTCCCCGACGGCGTCTTCAACGTCGTCCAGGGCGATGCCCGGGTCGGGGAGCTGCTCACCGGCCACCGCGGCATCGACAAGATCTCGTTCACCGGCGAGGCGGGCACCGGTCGCAAGGTGATGGCGGCGGCCGGCGGCTCGACGCTCAAGGACGTGACCATGGAGCTCGGCGGCAAGTCGCCGCTGATCGTCTTCGCCGATGCCGACCTGGACCGCGCCGCCGACGCCGCGATGATGGCCAACTTCTACTCCAGCGGGCAGATCTGCACCAACGGCACCCGGGTCTTCGTCGATCGCGCCGTCAAGGCGGCCTTCGAGGCGAAGCTCGTCGAGCGGGTGGCGCGCATCCGCGCCGGAGACCCGCTGGATCCGAGCGTCAACTTCGGCCCGCTGGTGAGCTTCGAGCACCAGGAGAAGGTGCTCGCCTACATCGCACTGGGCCAGCAGGAAGGCGCCCGCGCGCTGGCCGGCGGCGAGGCCTGGAACCAGGGCGATTATGCCAAGGGCGCCTGGGCCGCCCCGACCATCTTCACCGACTGCACGGACGAGATGCGCATCGTGCGCGAGGAGATCTTCGGCCCGGTGATGTCCGTGCTCGCCTTCGACGACGAGGAGGAGGCGATCCGCCGCGCCAACGACACCGAATACGGCCTGGCCGCCGGCGTCTTCACCGAGGGGCTCAATCGCGCCCACCGCGTGATCCGGCAACTGGAAGCCGGCATCTGCTGGATCAACACCTGGGGCGAGTCCCCCGCCGAGATGCCGGTGGGCGGCTACAAGCAGTCCGGCGTGGGTCGCGAGAACGGCATCGAGACCCTGGCCCACTACACCCAGACCAAGTCGGTACAGGTCGAGATGGGGCCCTTCGAGTCGGTGTTCTAGGACGGCATGAACCCCGGGAAAGTGAGGCGCTTTCCCGGGGACGGCTCTGCGAGGAGGCGCTGTAAACCCGTCCTTGGGCGCTACCGACGCCATCCCTGGCGTAGGACCTCCTCTTCGAGCCGTCTCCGGCGCGCCTCACGCCAAGCATCGGAGACGCCCCTCCGAGCTCCTTCCAAGATCATGTCCGGAGCACATGGCCCGCCGCGCTCCTGACCGATGAGCGGGCCGTGTACCGCTCGCCACAATACCCTTTTGACTGTTTCAGGGAGGCTCCATGTCACCGTCCCGCGAATTCGACTACGTCATCATCGGCGCCGGCTCCGCCGGCAACGTGCTGGCCACCCGCCTGACCGAGGACCCCGACGTCAGCGTGCTGCTGCTCGAGGCCGGCGGCCCCGACCACCGCTTCGACTTCCGCACCCAGATGCCGGCGGCCCTGGCCTACCCGCTGCAGGGCAAGCGCTACAACTGGGCCTTCGAGACCGACCCCGAGCCCCACATGGACGGCCGACGCATGGAGTGCGGCCGCGGCAAGGGCCTGGGCGGCTCCTCGCTGATCAACGGCATGTGCTACATCCGCGGCAACGCCCTGGACTACGACGGCTGGGCCAAGCAGCCGGGCCTCGAGGACTGGACCTACGCCGACTGCCTGCCCTACTTCAAGAAGGCCGAGACCCGCGACATCGGGCCCAACGCCTACCACGGCGGTGATGGCCCCGTGTCCGTAGCGACGCCGAAGGAGGGCAACAACCCGCTCTATCACGCCTTCATCGAGGCGGGCCAGCAGGCCGGCTACCCGGCCACCGAGGACGTCAACGGCTACCAGCAGGAGGGCTTCGGCCCCATGGACCGCTTCGTCACCCCCAACGGGCGGCGCGCCTCCACCGCCCGGGGTTACCTCGACCAGGCCAAGGGCCGGGCGAACCTGACCATCGAGACCCGCGCCATCACCGACGTCATCACCTTCGAGGGCAGGCGCGCCACCGGCGTGCGCTACGCGCGTCACGGCAAGCCCCAGCAGGTCAAGGCGCGCCGCGAGGTGCTGCTGTGCGCCGGCGCCATCGCCTCGCCGCAGATCCTGCAGCGCTCCGGCGTGGGCCCCAGGGAGGTGCTCGACGCGTTCGGCATCGAGGCGGTCAAGGTCAACGAGAACGTCGGCGCGCACCTGCAGGATCACCTGGAGATGTACATCCAGTACGAGTGCACCCAGCCGATCTCGCTCTACCCGGCGCTGAAGTGGTACAACCAGCCGAAGATCGGCGCCGAGTGGCTCTTCCTCGGCACCGGCGTGGGCGCCAGCAACCAGTTCGAGGCGGCGGGCTTCATCCGCTCGAGCGACGAGGAGGCCTGGCCCAACCTGCAGTACCACTTCCTGCCCATCGCCATCAGCTACAACGGCAAGAGCGCGGTGCAGGCCCACGGCTTCCAGGCCCACGTGGGCTCCATGCGCTCGGAGAGCCGCGGCCGGGTGCGCCTGACCTCCCGGGACCCCGAGGCCGCGCCCTCGATCCTGTTCAACTACATGTCCACCGACAAGGACTGGCAGGAGTTCCGCGACGCCATTCGCCTGACCCGCGAGATCATCGCCCAGCCGGCCTTCGACGCCTATCGCGGCCGGGAGATCTCGCCAGGGCCGGACGTGCAGAGCGACGCCGAGCTCGACGCCTTCGTGCGCGCCCATGCCGAGACCGCCTACCACCCCTGCGGCAGCTGCCGCATGGGCGAGGGAGAGGACGCCGTGGTCGACGGCGCCGGCCGGGTCCACGGCCTGGAGGGCCTGCGGGTGGTCGACGCCTCGCTCTTCCCGGTGATCCCCACCGGCAACCTCAACGCGCCGACGATCATGCTGGCCGAGAAGATGGCCGACAAGATCCGCGGCCGCGAGCCGCTGCCGAGAAGCGACGCCCCCTACTACGTGGCGGGCGATGCCCCCGCCCGGCGGGAACCCCAGCGCCGCCTGGCCTGATCGACCCGCCCGGCATCCTCACGCCGCCCCGCCTAAGTGCGGGGCGGCTTGCGTTGAACGACCGGCAATCGAGGGTGAATGGAGGCAGGTCGAAGGAAAACCGCATCGAGGGAATTGGCTGCGAGGCGCGGGATGCGCTAGGCTGAGAGAATTCAAACAAGTGTTCGAATCCCTTGGAGCCCACCATGCTGACCCTGATCCTGCTCGTGCTGGCCGTCATCGGCCTGCTCATCGTGATGCGCCGGGAGGCCGGCGCCCTGCCCGCCCTGGCCGTGACCGCGGGGCTCGGCCTCGTCGGCCTGGTGGCCGGCGCGTCGATTCTCGGCGTACTGCTGCTCGCCGCCGCCGCGGGCATCGCCGCCTGCGGCCTGCCCGCCCTGCGCACCCGCTGGCTGACGCCCCGGCTCTTCGCGATGTTCAAGAGGGTCGCCCCCCGGGTCTCGGACACCGAGCGTACCGCGCTGGAGGCCGGCAGCGTGGCCTGGGACGGCGAGCTCTTCACCGGTCGCCCCGACTGGAACAAGCTGCTCGACTATCGCGACGAGGGGCTCTCCGATGAGGAGCGCGCCTTCCTCGATCACCAGTGCGGCGTGGCCGCCGGCATGTGCAACGCCTGGGAGATCGCCCGGGAACGCGCCGACCTGCCCCAGGAGCTCTGGGACTACCTGAAGCAGGAAGGCTTCTTCGGCATGATCATCCCCAAGGCCTACGGCGGCCTGGGCTTCTCGGCCAAGGCCCAGTCCCTGGTGCTGCAGAAGCTCTCGATCAGCGAG
>JAWWBV010000025.1:0-13283 GCA_033720795.1 Halomonas sp.
CCAGGGTCGACTCCCTTACTGGGCAGCCTTGGCCTTCTCGACGATGGCGGCAAAGGCAGCCTTCTCGTGAACGGCCAGATCGGCCAGCACCTTGCGGTCGATCTCGATACCGGCCTTCTTCAGGCCGCCGACGAAGCGGCTATAGGACAGGCCGTGCTGGCGGGCACCGGCGTTGATACGCTGGATCCACAGGGCGCGGAACTGACGCTTGCGCTGGCGACGGTCGCGATAGGCATACTGGCCGGCCTTGATGACGGCCTGCTTGGCGACGCGGAAGACGCGCGAACGGGCACCGTAGTAACCCTTGGCCTGCTTGAGAATCTTCTTGTGACGACGACGTGCGACGACACCACGCTTGACGCGAGTCATGGCTTTCTCCTGACGTTAGAGGGGTTCACCCGGGAAGTTACAGAGTCGGCAGCATCCGCTGGATGAGCGGCTTGTCGGCGGCGTGGATCTGCTTCATCCCACGCAGCTGGCGCTTCCGCTTGGTGGACTTCTTGGTCAGGATGTGGCTACGGAACGACTGCTTGTGCTTGAAACCGTTGGCCGTCTTCTTGAAGCGCTTGGCAGCGCCGCTGTTGCTCTTGATCTTCGGCATGAGAAAAACTCCGCTCGAGGTTTTTTCAGAAAATTCGGGGCCGCCGGAAGGCACCCTTGCCCTCCGGCCGTTGGACGGGCCGTCGAATCACTTCTTCTTGGGGGCAATGATCATGATCATCTGGCGCCCTTCCATCTTCGGGAAGGACTCCACGGTACCCAGCTCCTCGAGGTCGTTGGCGATCCGCTCCATCAGCTTGCGGCCGATGTCCTGGTGCGCCATTTCACGACCGCGAAAACGCAGGGTGACCTTGCCCTTGTCGCCACCTTCGAGGAAACGCGTCAGGTTCTTCATCTTGACCTGATAGTCGCCCTCGTCGGTGCCAGGCCGGAACTTCACTTCCTTGACCTGGATCTGCTTCGTCTTCTTCTTCTGAGCAGACTTCTGCTTCTTCTGCTCGAAGACGAACTTGCCGTAATCCATGATCTTGCAGACGATGGGATCGGCGTTGGAAATCTGTACGAGGTCCATTCCGGCCGCTTCGGCTCGCTCCAGCGCCTCGCTGGTGGGCACGACGCCCAGCTGTTCGCCGTCGCTGTCGATCAGGCGAACCTGATCCTCGGTAATGCGCTCGTTCATCGGGGGGCGTTTATCCTGAACGCGCCCTCTGGGGTTGCTTCTCTTGATGGTTCCGTCTCCACTATCGCTTGGAAGATGTCGCTATTGCCGTTCGGTCTGAATCCGCTCGATGAAGGCGTCTACCGTCATCGTCCCGAGATTCTCGCCGCTGCGGGTGCGCAGGGCCACCGAGTCGGACTCGACTTCCTTATCTCCCACCACCAGGAGATAGGGGACCTTCTGCAACGTATGCTCACGAATTTTAAAGCCGATCTTCTCGTTCCTCAAGTCCGACTTGACGCGCAGACCGACTTTCTGCAGCCGTTCGACCAGCGAAACGGCGTAATCACGCTGCGCATCGGTGATGGTCATGACCACCGCCTGCTGCGGCGCCAGCCACAGCGGCATGGCCCCGGCATAGTGCTCGATCAGGATGCCCAGGAAACGCTCGAAGGAGCCGAGGATCGCCCGGTGCAGCATGACCGGCGTCTTGCGCGCGCCATCCTCGTCGACGAACTGCGCCCCCAGGCGACCCGGCAGGTTGAAGTCGAGCTGCAGGGTACCACACTGCCAGACACGGTTGAGGCAGTCGCGCAGCGAGAACTCGATCTTGGGCCCGTAGAAGGCGCCCTCCCCCGGCTGCAGCTCCCAGTCGAGGCCGGTGGCGTTCAGCGCGGCCTCGAGACCGGCCTCGGCACGATCCCACATGGCGGGCTCGCCCATGAACCCCTCGGGACGGGTGGAGAGCTTGAGCTCCACGTCGTCGAAGCCGAGCTCCCTGTAGACCTGCAGGGTCAGGGCGATGAAGGCCTCGGCCTCGGCCTGGATCTGCCCCTCGGTGCAGAAGATGTGGGCATCGTCCTGGGTGAAGCCGCGCACCCGCATCAGGCCGTGCAGCGAGCCGGAGGGCTCGTTGCGATGACAGCTGCCGAACTCGGCCAGGCGCAGCGGCAGGTCGCGGTAGCTCTTCAGGCCCTGGTTGAACACCTGCACGTGGCAGGGGCAGTTCATCGGCTTGACCGCGTACTCGCGCTTCTCCGACTCGGTGGTGAACATCAGCTCGCTGTAGTGCCCCCAGTGCCCGGAGGCCTTCCACAGCGAGAGGTCGACCACCTGGGGCGTCTTGATCTCCTGGTAGCCGTGCTCGATCTGCACGCGGCGCATGTACTGCTCGAGCGCCTGGTAGATCGTCCAGCCGTTGGGGTGCCAGAAGACCATGCCCGGGGCCTCTTCCTGGAGGTGGAAGAGGTCCATCTTCCTGGCCAGCTTGCGATGGTCACGCTTCTCGGCCTCCTCGAGGCGCTTGAGGTAGGCCTTGAGCTGCTTCTTGTCCCCCCAGGCGGTGCCGTAGATGCGGGTCAGCATGGGGTTCTCGGCGTTGCCGCGCCAGTAGGCGCCGGCCAGCTTGGTCAGCTTGAACGCCTTGAGGTGTCGGGTGTTGGGCACGTGAGGGCCCCGGCACATGTCGACGTATTCCTCGTGGTGGTAGAGACGGATGGTCTCCCCCTCGGGAATGCCGCGCACGAGCTCCTGCTTGTAGGGCTCATCGCGATGCAGGAAGGTCAGCATGGCCTGGTCGCGATCGACATACTCGCGTACCACGTCGTATTCATGATCGATCAGCGCCTTCATGCGCGCCTCGATGGCCTCGAGATCCTCGGGGGTCACCGAGCGCCCGAAGTCGACGTCGTAGTAGAAGCCGTCGTCGATCACCGGGCCAATGGCCATCTTGGCGTCGGGGTAGAGCTGCTTGACGGCATGGCCGATCAGGTGGGCGCAGGAGTGGCGAATGACCTCGAGGCCCTCCTCGTCACGAGCGGTGAGGATCGCCACCTCGGCATCGTGATCGATGATATCGGCGGCATCCACCTGCACGCCGTCGATCTTGCCGGCCACACAGGCCCTGGCGAGACCGGGGCCGATGCTCTCGGCCAGCTGCATCACGCTGAGGGGTTCGTCGAAGGTTCTCTGACTGCCGTCGGGCAGGGTCACGATGGGCATGAAGGCTTCCTTGTGCGCAGTGGTGATCCATACCAGGGATCACGTGTCGCCAGACGAATGGTCGTGGTCTGAAAGCCGCATAGCCTAGCAGAAGCGCCCCCTGTGGCGCCACGGGGTGAATCACCAAGGAGAGTATCCCCCGACACGAAAGAAGGCGCCCGCAGGCGCCTTCTCTCGTGCTTCCGTCACGCCCCGGGGGCCGGGGCGATGGATCGGGTCAGGGCAGGATCACTCCCACTCGCCCAGCTCCACGCGACGGTTCTCGGCGCGGCCGGCGTCGGTCTCGTTGCTGGCCACCGGCTGGGACTCGCCATAGCCGATGGTGCGCATGCGATCCCTCGAGACGCCCTGGCTCGCCAGGTAGTCGGCGACGGAGTCGGCGCGACGCTGAGAGAGGTCCTGGTTGTAGGCATCGCTACCCACGGCATCGGTGTGACCCTCGATGCGCACGCGGACGTTCTTGTTGGCGCGCAGCTTCTCGGCGACGCCGTCGAGGATCTGCTCGGCGCCCATGGTCAGGGTCGCGGAGTCGAACTCGAAGTTGACATCGCGCAGCACCAGGTTTTCCTCGCAGCCCAGGGCATTGACCTCGGCTCCGGCCGGGGTACCCGGGCACTGGTCCTGGTAGTCCGGCACGCCATCACCGTCGGAGTCCAGCGGGCAGCCCACGGCATCCACGGCCACGCCGGCCGGGGTGCCCGGGCACTGGTCGTCGGCATCGTTGACGCCATCACCATCGGTGTCGCGAGGCGCCGGAGCCGGAGCCGGAGCCGGAGAGCGATCGGCACACAGCATGGCACCGATGGTCGCGCCCGCGGTGGCGCCGATGGCCGCCCCATCATCCTCGTCGGATTCGCCGCTCGTGCCATAACCGATGCCACCGCCGATCAGGCCGCCGGCCAGGCCGCAGACGAAGGGATGTTGGTACCAGGCATCCCCTGAGGCACTGGCACCGGCGCTGGATTGGGAACCGGAACTGGCACAGCCGGAGAGGCCAAGCACCAGCGCGGAACCAAGCAACAAACCAGTCGTTGATTTTTTCATGTAAGACTCCTTCTTCTTGACTACATCCCGACACGGCAAGCAGAGCCATCGCCGGGGGTTCCGAGGAATGAACCGAGGGAAACGGCCCCCGAACCGCTTCCTGCACCCTCCAAGAAAGCACGTAACGCCTTTCTCGGCCAGCTCCAGGCACGACGGCTAGGCATCCAATGCATATTAGCCGTCAACGTGAGGGTGTCAGAGTGCCGCAGAACCTGGACCGTTGCAATCAACGCAGGGGGGCCAAAGCGATCCTCCTGCAGGCACCGACCCCACGGAGATCAGTGCAGGCTACCCGGCCAGCCGCGACGAAATTCGATCACCGCCGTCGCGGCCTTGAGTACCGGTTCGCGCATCTCATCCTCCACCGCCAGACGCTCGCGGTCCTCCTGGAACCGCGCCTTCGGGCTCAAGGCCTTGCGAGCGGCATGGGTGTGCAGGTGCTGGGTACGGCGATGGACCTCATCGAAGGCCTGGAAGTCGGGGCGCTGGGTCAGGTCCTGATCGAGGATCTCCAGCAGCACCTTGCAGCGCCAGGAGCCCTCGGTGATATCGACCTGCTCCTGGGCCAGCGCCGAGGCCACCATCTCGAGGTTCTCCAGGCAGTTCTCATGGGCACGCCGCAGCTCCTCTTCCCGGAAGGTCCGACGCCGGCGCACCTCCCTCCAGAGCGTGAAGGCATAGGCCCCGAGACCGGCGATGATCGCCAGCCCCAGGCCGAGGAGGATGAGGGCCAGGGTCGAGTTCATGGGCTTGTCCCGTATCGGTGCGTGTCAGGGGCAGTCATTCTACACGCCGCCTGGCGAGGCCCGAAATCGCCGGCGGCGCCCGGGAAGCGACGCCTCGAGCGGATCGAGGCTCGGCAGGCGGCCTGCGCCTTAAGGTAGAATCGCCCCCTCGCCCTATGTGCATGACACGATGGAACGACGATGCCCATACCCGACGACACTCGGCCCGCGCCCTCGGGGCCAGCTCTCTCCACGCGCATCGGCCTGTGGCTGGGCCCCCTCTGGGTACTCCTGACCTTGCTTTTGCCGGCGCCCACCGGCATGTCCGAGCCGGCCTGGGCCTGTGTCGGCCTGGCGCTGCTGATGGCCACCTGGTGGTCCACCGAGGCCATTCCGATCCCCGCCACCTCGCTGCTGCCGCTGGCCCTGGTGCCGGCGCTGGGCATCGGCGAGATGCAGGAGACCGCGGCCAGCTACGCCAACCCGATCATCTACCTCTTCCTCGGCGGCTTCCTGCTCGGGATCGCCATGCAGCGCTGGGCCCTGCACCGGCGCATCGCCCTGCACGTCCTGCGCGTGGTCGGCCACCAGCCACGCCGGCAGATCGGCGGCTTCATGCTGGCCACCGGCTTTCTCAGCATGTGGGTCTCCAATACCGCCACCGCCATCATGATGCTGCCCATCGGCATGTCGGTGATCAGCCTGCTGGACGACGCCGACCCGGCCGAGCTCAACCGCTACGCCACGGCCCTGCTGCTGGCGATCGCCTACTCCGCCAGCATCGGCGGCGTGGCGACCCTGATCGGCACCCCGCCCAACGCCCTGCTGGCCGGCTACCTGGCCGAGGACCGCGGCATCGACCTGGGCTTCGCCCAGTGGATGATGATCGGCCTGCCGATCAGCACGGCCATGATGGGCAGCGCCTGGTGGTGGCTGACCCGCCGCGGTTTCGACCTCCAAATGGGAGACGACAGCGCCGGCATGGTGCGCGAGGAGCTGGCGACACTCGGTCCCATCGGCGCGCCCGAGCGCCGCGTGGGCGGGATCTTCGTGCTGGCGGCGGTGACCTGGATGCTGCGCCCGCTGCTCAACGATGCCGGCCTCGACTGGCTCTCCGACACCGGCATCGCCATCATCGCCGGCATCGCCCTGTTCCTGGTGCCCGCCGGCCGCGGCGATGGCACGCGCCTGATGGACTGGGACGCCGCCGTGGAGCTCCCCTGGGGCATCCTGCTGCTGTTCGGCGGCGGCCTGGCGCTGGCCGGGGCCCTCAGCCGCTCGGGGCTCGCCGAATGGATCGCCCAGCAGCTCGGCATCTTCGGTGCCTTCCCGCTGCTGGCCATGATCGGGGTGGTGGTGCTGGTAATCATCTTCCTCACCGAGGTGACCTCCAACACCGCCACCGCGGCCGCCTTCCTGCCGCTGCTTGGCGCCCTGGCGCTGTCGCTGGACATCTCACCGCTGCTGATCACGGTGCCCGCGGCCATCGCCGCCAGCTGCGCCTTCATGATGCCGGTGGCCACACCGCCCAATGCCATCGTCTTCGCCACCGGTCGCATGAAGATCCAGTCGATGATCCACGCCGGCTTCATGCTCAACCTGATCAGCACGCTGGTCGTGACCCTGATGGCCTACTTCCTGATCCTCGCCCTCTGGTAAGCACTCACCCGCTCGCTCACGCGAAGAGCCCGGCCTGTCGGCCGGGCTCTTTGCCTCTCGACGCCTGACATCCGCACGCTGCCGTTCAGGCAGCGGCCGACCTCCTCACTCAGCCGGCGAGCATCCAGGCTGCGGCATAGTGATCCAGCAGCAGCACGCCGAACACGCCGAGAATATAGCGAATGGAGAACCAGAAGGCCGCCAGCGGGGCCTTCGGATCCCGGCCGCGCCAGACCCGCCAGTTCCAGACCATGAAGCGCGCATTGAGGGCCGTCACCCCGACCAGGTAGAGCGCGCCGCTCATGCCGATGGTGAACGGCAGCAGCGTGACCGCCACCGTCAGCCAGCCATAGAGCCAGACCTGCAGGCGCGTGAACGCCTCGCCGTGGGTGACCGGCAGCATCGGCACGCCGGCCCGGGCATACTCGTCGCGCTTGTGGATCGCCAGCGCCCAGAAATGCGGCGGCGTCCAGGCGAAGATGATCAGCATCAGCAGCAGCGGCTCCGGGCCGAGCTGCCCGGTGACCGCCGTCCAGCCGAGCAGCGGCGGCGCCGCCCCGGCGACCCCGCCGATGACGATGTTCTGGGGCGTGGCATGCTTGAGGAAGGCGGTATAGATCAGCGCGTAGCCGATCAGCGACCCCAGGGTCAACCAGGCCGTGAGCGGGTTGACCTGCCAGGCCAGCAGCCCGATGCCGCAGACCGAGAGCAGCGTCGCCCAGCCAAGCGCCAGCCCCGTGGGCAGGCGCCGGGTCGCCAGGGGCCGGCCCGCGGTGCGCAGCATCAAGGCGTCGAGGCGGCGGTCGACCACGTGGTTGAAGGCCGCTGCCCCCCCGGCGGCCAGGCCGATCCCTGCCAGGCCGAAGACCACCGCCGCCGCCTCCGGAAGCGGCGCCGCCAGCAGCATGCCGACCAGGGTGCAGACCAGCATCACCGCCACCACCCGGGGCTTGCACAGCGTGTAGAGATCTCGCCAGCTCCAGCCGGCAAAGTGGCCGACGGCGGTACGTTCCATCACGACCTCAGACATGGGCCCACTCCTCCTTCGTTGCCGAATCTTGCGCCCGTGGCACCGCGCTCGCCCGCTCAGCCCGGGACCAGCGCCAGTGCCACAGGGCGAGGGTCATGACCGCCACCAGCGCCACCGCGCCGGCGGTATGCAGCAGGGCCAGCCACAGCGGCAGCCAGGCGAGAACGTTGGCGATGCCGAGCGCCAGCTGCACCCCGAAGGTGGCGACCAGCAGCCCCAGCCAGGGACGCATGCCGGCCGCGTGGCGATGCCGTGCGGCGAGCAGCAGAAGGCCGAGCCCCAGCGCCAGGGCCACCAGCCGATGCCCCACCTGGATGGCGCTGCGTGCCTCGGCATGCAGCTGACCATACAGGTAGTTGGGCCCCACCGTCTGGGTCAGGTGAAAGCCCTCGCTCCAGTCCAGGCCCTGCCACCACTGGCCGTTGCAGGTGGGAAAGCCCTGGCAGGCGATCCCGGCATAGTTGCTTGAGGTCCAGCCGCCGAGCGCCAGCTGGGCGACCAGCAGCACCAGCGCCAGCCGCCATAGCGGGGTCAGCGGGCGAGGACTGCTAGCCCGATGCTCGCCGGGCCGGAAGCGTCGCAGACGCAGGTGCAGCCACAGGAAGAGCACCATCACGCTGAGCCCGCCCAGCAGGTGCAGGGTGACCACCTGGGGCCACAGCTTCAGCGTCACGGTGAAGGCGCCGAAGGCGCCCTGCATCAGGATCACGCCGAGCAGCGCCAGGCTGACCCGCCACGGATAGCCCGCCTCCCCGCGCCAGCGGGCCCCCAGCACGATCAGCGTGAGCACCAGCAGTCCGAGCAGGGAGGCGAGGTAGCGATGCACCATCTCCACCCAGGCCTTGGCGGCCTCCAGTGGCACCGCCGGGGAGTGGGCCAAGGCACGCTCGGCATCCGGCACCACCAGCGCCCCGTAGCAGCCCGGCCAGTCCGGGCAGCCGAGGCCCGCATCCACCAGCCGGGTCCAGGCCCCCACCAGCACCACCAGGGCGGTGAAGATCACACCCGCGAGGCTCAACCGCACCAGCCAGCGGCGGCGGGCCTCGAGCGGCTCGATGCACTCATCCCTGACCATCGGCGACCTCCCCTGCGTGGGACCTTCCCTCGGTGGCGTCGTCCGCGCCGGGCTCGCCCCGCACGGTGGCATACTTCGCCAGCGGCGGCTCGGGATTCATCCGCAGCAGGCGACGCAGATCGGTCAGCACGTCGGACTCCGCCACCCCACCCCCGTAGCCCAGCACCACCCGTCCCTCGGGATCGAGGATCCACAGGCGCTGGACGGAGCGCCCGTCGGGCGGGGCTGTCCACTGTGCCAAGGCAGCGCCGGGTAGCGGCGCGGCGTCACCGCCGATGCGCAGGCGGCTGACTCGATCCGCCTCGCGCCCCAGGGCGCGATGCAGGCGCCACCAGCGATCGGCCGCGTCGTCGCAGGCCTCGGGACAGTCGAAGACCAGCAGCCAGTCGCCCGCCCCGTCCTTCTCCACCGCCGTCAGGGGCCACCGGGACAGATCAGGCAGCGCGGGCTGCAGCTCGCCGTGGGCGGTGCGCCCGTCGGGTATGCCGATACGCCACTGCACCATGCCCCAGGCCAGGACCACGGGCAGGGCGAAGATCGCGAAGAGAGCCAGCAGCTTCAGGCGCTGGCGGGCGGTGTGGGTCATCGGGAGGACTCCTTGCTCGGAGAGGAGGACGAGTCGGGGCGGTCGAGGCGACGGGCGCCCACCAGCATGATCACAAGGGCCGCCAGGGCCAGCCCCCACCACTGCAGGGCGTAGCCCAGGTGGCGTGCCGGCGGCACTACGCTGGGCTGCCACCAGGAGGCGAGGTGGCCCGGCCCTTGCTCGAGGTGCAGCCAGCCGGCATGGGCGAAGCCCTCGCCGATGCGCCAGGCCGCAAGGTCGAGGCGCTGCAGGCGGTTGCCCTCGCGATTGGGGCCATAGAGAGGCGCCGCATCGCCCGACGCCTGCCAGCGGCCTTCCAGCCGCACCAGGCCACGGGGCGTCTCGACCCTCGGGTCATCCCGGGTCGGGCCGGTTGCCAGGAAGCCACGCTGGATCAGCCAGAGCTGGCCCTGCTGGTCGCGAAAGGGGGTCAGGGGTGCCACGCCGAGGCGTCCCTGGTGGGTACGGTTGTCGAGAAACAGCGTCTCCTCGGCCAGATACTCCCCGAGAAGCACGACGCGGGCGCCGGGCGGCGGGGTCTCGGTTGGAGCCTCCAGCCGCGGCGCGGCTGCCAGGCGAGCCAGGTAGTCGCGCTTGTCGGCGGCCCGCTCCCACTGCCATAGTCCCAGGGCGAGGCCCAGCATCACCAGGCAGGACCAGAACCCCCACCAGCCGAGTCGACGCGCCGGGAGTCGGCGACGATGCCGCCTCGATTCCGTCGCTTTCATGGAGCCGTGAATGTTACTCAAGATAATGATTGCTCTCGTCTTTCTCGCCATGGTGACCAGTCTTGCCGCCGGCGCCGGCTTCCTGATCCGAGACGGGGGGCGCTCCCGGCGCGTCCTGGTCTCGCTAAAGCTGCGCGTGGGCCTGGCGGCAGTGCTGCTGGCCCTCTTGTTCTACGGTTTCTACGTCGGCGACCTCGGTAACTGAACCCCGTCAGTAGCAGAAAAACCCGAATCAAAAGACATAGACGAAGGTGAAGAGACCGATCCATACCACATCGACGAAGTGCCAGTACCAGGCCCCCGCCTCGAAGGCGAAGTGATCATCGGCGGTGAAGTGCCCCCGATACACGCGCCACAGCATCACCGCCAGGATAATGGTGCCGATGATCACGTGCAGGCCGTGAAAGCCGGTGAGCAGGAAGAAGGTCGCACCGTAGATCCCGGCCTGCAGGGTGATCCCGTAGTGCGCATAGGCCTCGTAGTACTCGACCCCCTGGATGGTGATGAAGGTGACGCCCAGCAGCACCGTGACGGTGAGCCAGAAGCGGGCGCTGTCGCGAAAGCCCTCCTTGAGGCCCTCGTGGGCGATGGTCAACGTGATGCTGGAGCTCACCAGGATCAGAGTGTTGACCAGCGGCAGATGCCAGGGGCTGAAGGTCTCACTCGGGCCTTCGATGCTCGGATCCGGCGGATTGAGCAGCGGCCAGGAGGCGGTGAAATCGGGCCACAGCAGCGAGGCCACGCCCTTGGCGCCCTCCCCGTCCAGCCACGGCAGCGCGAAGGTGCGCACGTAGAAGAGCGCGCCGAAGAAGGCCGCGAAGAACATCACCTCCGAGAAGATGAACCAGCCCATGCCCCAGCGGAAGGAGCGATCCATCTGGGCGTCGTAGAGCCCGCCCCGCGATTCGCGGATGACATCACGAAACCACAACGTCATCACCGCGAGGATGGCGAGCAGGCCGACCACCATCACCGGCATCCCCGCCAGGCCATGCACCAGCAGGGTGCCCGTGCCGATCATCATCGCCCCCAGCGACAGCGATCCCAGGATCGGCCACTTGCTGGACTCGGGTACGTAGTAGCTGCCACCACTCATGCGCTATCTCCTTCTGTGATCGGCCCACGGAGCGCGACCTCGGACTGCGTCGACGTAACGGGATAGAGGGTGTAGACCAGGGTCACCGTCTTGATGTCAGCAGGCAGGTCCCGGGTCAGCTGGAACACCAGGGGCGCCTTCAACCGCTCGCCGGCCGTCAGCTGCTGCTCCTGGAAGCAGAAGCAGCTCAGCTTGCGCAGATGCAGCGAGGCTGCCGACGGCGAGACGCTGGGCACCGCGCGAGCACGGGTCGTTTCGTCACCGTTGTTGCGGAAGGTAAAGAACACCTCCTCGCGCTGTCCGGGATGCAGGCGGATCTGGCGGGTGTCCACCTCGAGATGCCAGGGGAGGCCCTGGCTGCCGCGAGTGATGAACTGCACCGTCACGGTTCGCGAGGCGTCGACCTCCTGTTCCACCAGCGGCTGGGCCCGCGCGCTGGTCTTGCCGTTGAGGCCGGTCAGATCGCAGAAGACGTCGTAGAGCGGCACCAGGGCGAAGGCGAAGGCGAACATCCCGGCGAGCACCACCAGGGTGCGCCTCACGGTGCGCCTGACCCCTTCCCGGCTTGCGGCCTGCTCATCACGGCTGCTCATGGCTGCCTCCTCTGCCCTCGCGGGCTCGCTCAATGCTCGCGGGGGTGAAATGTCGGGGGCGTCTCGAAGGTGTGCAGCGGTGCCGGGCTGGGCACGCTCCACTCCAGGTCCTCGGCCCCCTCCCAGGCCTTGGCCGGTGCCTTCTCGCCGCCGCGCACGCACTTGATGATCACAAGCACGAAGAGCAGCTGAGAGGCACCGAACAGGAAGCCACCGAGGCTCGAAGCCAGGTTGAAGTCGGCGAACTGCAGTGCGTAGTCGGGAATGCGCCGCGGCATGCCGGCCAGCCCCGAGAAGTGCATCGGGAAGAAGGTCAGGTTCACGCCGATCACCGACAGCCAGAAGTGCCACTGTGACAGGCGCAGCGGAGGATAGTGGCCGGTCCACTTGGGCAACCAGTAGTAGGCCCCGGCGAGGATCGCGAACAGCGCGCCGGGCACCAGCACGTAGTGGAAGTGCGCCACCACGAAGTAGGTGTCGTGGTACTGGAAGTCGGCCGGCGCGATGGCCAGCATCAGCCCCGAGAAGCCGCCGACCGTGAACTGCACGACGAAGGCCAGGGCGAACAGCATGGGCGGCTCGAAGCTGATCGAGCCGCGGAACATCGTCGCCACCCAGTTGAACACCTTCACGCCGGTCGGCACCGCGATCAGCAAGGTGGTGTACATGAAGAACAGCTCGGCCACCAACGGCAGGCCGACGATGAACATGTGGTGCGCCCAGACCATGAAGGAGAGGATGGCGATGGCCGCGGTGGCGTAGACCATGGAGGCGTAGCCGAACAGCGGCTTGCGCGAGAAGGTGGGGATGATCGCCGAGACGATGCCGAACGCCGGCAGGATCATGATATAGACCTCGGGGTGCCCGAAGAACCAGAACAGGTGCTGGAAGAGCACCGGATCACCGCCGCCGGCGGCATTGAAGAAGCTGGTGCCGAAGTTGATGTCCATCAGCATCATGGTGATCACCCCGGCGAGCACCGGCATCACGGCGATCAGCAGGAAGGCTGTGATCAGCCAGGTCCAGACGAACAGCGGCATGTCCATCAGGCGCATCCCCGGCGCGCGCAGGTTGAGGATGGTGGCGATGATGTTGATGGCCCCCAGGATCGAGCTGATGCCGGCGAGATGCAGCGAGAGGATGAAGAAAGTGGTGGAGGGCGGCGCATAGGTCGTGGAGAGCGGGGCGTAGAAGGTCCAGCCGAAGTTGGGCCCCCCGCCCGGCATCAACAGGGTCGAGAGCAGCAACGCGAAGGCCACCGGCAGCAGCCAGAAGCTGAAGTTGTTGAGGCGCGGCAGGGCCATGTCCGGGGCGCCGATCTGCAGCGGCACCATCCAGTTGGCCAGGCCGACGAAGGCCGGCATGATCGCGCCGAACACCATGATCAGGCCGTGCATGGTGGTCATCTGGTTGAAGAACTCGGGCTGCACCAGCTGCAGGCCGGGTTGGAACAGCTCGGCACGCACCACCAGGGCGAAGATCCCGCCGATGAAGAACATGGTCAGTGAGAAGAGCAGGTAGAGCGTGCCGATCTCCTTGTGATTGGTGGTCAAGAGCCAGCGCATCATCCCGCGTGGCCGGTAGTGA
>JAWWBV010000026.1:0-13275 GCA_033720795.1 Halomonas sp.
ATCGTCATGAGCTACTACCTCATCAGCCTGGGCAAGCTGGGGCTGGAGGGCCTCGATGCCCTGGGCCTGGCCATCGAGCCGAGCGTCGCCGCCGCGGTGCTGGGTCCCCTGGGGCTGGGCATCATCGGCGTGCTGGCCTGGCGCATCCAGCGCGTGAAGAACCACTGACGGTCGCCTGCAGGGGGCGCCGGAGGGCGCTACGCTGAGGGAAGGGCAGGTCGCGGACCCCGTGGCTTGCGCGTTCGGCACGAGACCACCTGCGGCTCGTCACGAGCCCATCGCTCGTCTACTGACTGACAGGTCGCCAACCGCCTAGCGGTGGCTCCTCGATGGACGGCCTGTCGACGGATAAGGAGGTGCTACATGACCATGCCCATCGTCCCTGACGTCCTCACTCCCCGGCGGCTGCTGCTTGGCCTGCTCCTCGTTGCCCCGCTGACCCTGGCCAGCGAAGGGCACGACCTGACCTTCCAGGGCGATGCCAGCTTCGCCGGCGCCCACGGCGGCCAGGCCGTGCAGGCGGCCCTGGTCGATGCCGACTCCGGCGAGGTGCTCGAGACGGCCTCCGGCACGGTCTCCGCCGATGCTGACCCGACCTTCTCCTTCGACTTTCCCGGCGCCCTGAGCGAAGGCGGCCGCTACGCGGTGCACTACTGGATCGACTCCAACTTCGGCGGTGGCAGCGAAGGCAGCTGCGATCCCATGGGAACCGATCACCAGTGGAGCGTGGCGCTGGAGGCCTCGGGCGAGGCGGTCACCCACGTGGCGAGCCACCAGCCCGGCGCCCAGTCGGAGGTCTGCGCGACCTTCGAGTGACACCGTTCCCGACGGCCCCCCGCGTCTCGAGGGCAGGGAGACGACCATGCGACTGCGCGATGCCACCCGGGCCGATGCCCGGGACCTGGCCTACCTGATCAACCTGGCGGGAGAGGGGCTGCCCGAGACCCTGTGGGGGCAGATGGCCGAGGGCGGCAAATCGCCCCTGGAGGTCGGCGCGGAGCGCGCCGGCCGCGAGGAGGGCGGCTTCAGCTATCGTCACGCCCGGCTGTGCATCGATCGCGGGCGAATCGTCGGGATGATCATCGCCTATCGGCTGCCCGACCCCTACGATCTGGAGGATCTGGACGAGGCCCCCGCCCCTGTCCAGCCCCTGCTGCGCCTCGAGGCCCAGGTGCCGGGCAGCTGGTACATCAACGGCATCGCGACCCTGCCGGCGGCGCGTCGCAAGGGCGTCGGACGGCTGATGATGGCCCAGGCCGAGGCCTCGGCGATTGGCGCCGGTTGCCACGAGCTGAGCCTGATCGTGGCCGAGGAGAACCGCACCGCCTGTGCGATCTATCATCGGCTGGGCTTTCGGGAGATCGCCTCCCTGCCGCTGGTGCCCTGGCCCGGCTGTTCGCATGGCGGCCGCTGGCTGCTGATGACTCGCCGCCTGGAGGCTTGATGGCCGGGGCGAACGCGCCTCTCCGACCCGCGCTCCACTCAGGGGCGACGGCGCAGAGGATCGAGTAGCCCGCTCAGGCCGTTGTGATCGATCTCGTGCATCAGGTGCAGCAGGCGGCCGATCTGGCCGTCGGGGAAGCCCTCTCGGGCGAACCAGTTGAGGTACGGGCCAGGCAGGTCGGCGATCAGCCATCCCGCGTGCTTGCCGAAGGGCATGCGCAGGGTGACCAGTTTCTCGAGGTCTTCGGGATTCACGAGATGGGCTCCATGGGGGGAGGGGGCGAGCCTATCATGCTCGCCGGGTCGTGAGGCACCACGCTCAGTCCGCCAGGGTGCCGCCCGGCGGCCAGGAGGCCGACTCGCCGACCGGATGCGTCTCGACGGTCTCATGCACCCGGTTGCGTCCCTGTTCCTTGGCGCCGTAGAGGGCTCGGTCGGCCCGCTCGAGCAGGGCATCGGCTTCCTCTTCGCCCCCGAGCTGGGCGATGCCCGCCGAGAGCGTGAGGTGGATGCGCGCGTCGGCCATCGGGGTCGTCGCGAGGCGCTGGCGCAGGCGCTCCACGGCCTGTCTCGCCTGCTCCTGCGTCACGCCGGGCAGCAGGAGCAGGAACTCCTCGCCGCCCAGGCGAATGACATGATCGTGCTGGCGCATCGTCTCCTTCATCACCCTGGCGGTATCGCCCAGCACCTGGTCGCCCACCGCATGGCCATGACGGTCGTTGACTCGCTTGAAGTGATCCAGGTCGCAGCTCGCCACGCTCAGGGGGGTGGCATAGCGGCGGCTGCGCTGGATTTCCTCCTCCAGCAGGCCCAGGCCGGCGCGGCGGTTGAGCAGGCCGGTCAGCTCGTCATGATGAGCCAGATATTCCAGGCGCTGTTCCATGGCCTTGCGCTCGGAGATGTCGACCACGAAGGTGACCTTCTTCACCTCGCCGCGGCCATCCTGAATGCGCGTGGCTTTCACGAGGATATTCCGCGGTTGGCCATCCTTGCCCAGCACCTCACACTCCTGGGTGTCCTCCCGATCGCTGTCACCGGTGATCAAGCGCGCGTGCAGGTCGCGCATCAGCGCGTGATCCGCCTCGGGTACCACCAGGGTGAAGTGCTGGCCGAGCAGTTCCTCCTCGCGATAGCCGTAGAAGTCGCAGTAGGCGGGGTTGACCATCTCGAAGCGGCCTTCGGCATCGGTGATGCAGATGCCGATGGGGGCGGCATGGATGACCGTCGCCATGTTGTCGAACGGTTCACGCTCTAGTGTCATGAGATGGCTCCATCGCCAGGGAAAGGTCCCTCCAGTAGTGCCGACAGGCGCGCTTCCATGCCCTCTGCCAGGGCATTCAGGGCCGGTCGGGCGAAGTAGTAGCCCTGCTGCAGATGAATGCCGGCGTGGTAGAGCCAGCGCGCCTCTTCAGCCGTCTCGACCCCTTCGGCGATCAGGTCGACTTCCAGCGGGATCGACAGGCCGATCAGCGCATGCAGCAGGGCCTGGCGACGCGGATCGACGTCGCAGCCCATCACCAGCTGGCGATCGATCTTCAGCTTGTCGGGCCGCTGGGAGGTCAGCACGTCGAGGTTGGCATGGCCGGTGCCGAAGTCGTCCAGGGCGACGCGAAAGCCCATGCGGCGATAGGCGGTGATGATGGCGCTCAGGTGCGCATGGTCCTGGATGCGTTCCGACTCGACGACCTCGAAGATCAGCCGCTCCAGCGGCCATCCTACCCGCCGCGAGACCTCCAGCGTGGCCTGGATGCACGCCTCGGGCGCGTAGACGGCGTTGGGAAGGAAGTTGATCGACAGGCTCTCCTGCATGCCGAGCGCGCTGGCTTGCTCGATGGCCCTGACCCGGCACGCCTGGTCGAAGCGGTAGAGCAGCGCCTCGGTCACCTGGTCGAGAATCTGGCCGGCCGGCTCGCCCTCGGGGCCTCTGACCAGCGCCTCGTAAGCGTGCACGCGCCGCCGCTGCAGGTCGACGATCGGCTGGAAGGCCATGGTGAAGTCGAAGGGCAGCTCCCGTTCACAGCGGCCGCAGTGTCCGTTCCTTCGTGCGCAACGCCCCATGGGACATCTCCTGGTGTTGAGGGCTCTGGCCGTTCGTCGCGAAAGCGGGCCGGTGGAGCAAGTTCTTATATTATTTTTGTCCATGTATCGATGTTGTACAAGTATTTTTGGCCCCGTCCGCCGTCGCTACCGCGCCCGGCCACCGGGGTGGGCGCGACAAGGGCCCGAAAGATAGTAAGCTGGCTAGCTAAGCTTGCCGATCCCCGGCTGTGCCGGCTCAAGGCTCACCGCCTTTCCATGCTCATTTCTCAGGAGACGCCATGAACCCCACCATCGAACTGCTCAAGTCTCACCGCTCGATCCGCAAGTTCACGGATCAGCCGGTCAGCCGGGAGTTGCTCGAGGAGCTGATTCGCGCCGGCCAGGCCGCAGCCACCTCCAGCCATGTCCAGGCCTACAGCGTCATCCACGTGACCAACCCCACCAACCGCGAGATGATCGCCGAGCTGGCCGGCGGCCAGGCCTACGTGGCTACCTGCGGCGCCTTCCTGGTGTTCTGCGCCGACATGAAGCGTCCCACCGATGCCGCCGAGCGCACCGAGGCCCGCGTGGTGCGCGGCATGACCGAGCAGCTGCTGGTGGCGAGTGTGGACACCGCGCTGATGGCCCAGAATGTCGCCGTCGCCGCCGAATCCGAGGGGCTCGGCATTTGCTATATCGGCGGCATACGCAACGACCCCCAGCGGGTCAGCGATCTGCTCGGCCTGCCGGATCACGTCTTCCCGTTATTCGGCATGTGCCTGGGTTACCCCGCCCACCAGCCGGACGTGAAGCCGCGCCTGCCGGTGGAGGCGATCCTCAAGCAGGACACCTACAGCGACGACCGCGAGCAGGTGGCGGCCTTCGACGAGACCATGCACGCCTACTACCAGTCGCGGAAGGGCGGCACCAAGCAGAGCGACTGGTCGCACAACCTCTCCCCGCTGTTCGATACCAAGCTGCGCCCCCACATGCGCGAGTTCCTGGTCGAGCGCGGCTTCGAGATGAAGTGAGCGCGATAACGGTGCGATTCGCAGGAGCGCTGCTCGCAGCGCGATCCGCCGCGCAGCGGTGGCGGGTCAGGTGCCGTTGGTAGAGTGAATGCCCTTGGTGGGCGCCTGACGACGCCCATCGCCCTGCCAGCAGGGCTCTCATGAAAGTCGGCTCACATCTCCGGCGAGGGCCGGACAGGGAGAAGCGCTCACAATGCCCGGGTGCATGGGCCGAAGTGGGTCAATCCAGCACGATCAGGTGATTGGGCAGTTCATTGCGCTCATGGGTGGCCGGTACCTGCTCCTTGAGCTGTTCGCCGCAGGCCTCGATGCATTCCAGGAAGCCCTTCAGGGTCTCGCCGGCCTTCACCCGTCGGGTGAAGGTCGCCACGATGGACTGCCAGGCCTCATCGCCGATGCGTGCCGAGATCCCCCGGTCGACCAGGATTTCCACATACCGCTCGGCTTCGGAGACGAAGATCAGCATCCCCGTTTCCCCCTCGGTATGGTGCAGGCTCTGCTCCAGGAACTGACGCCGGGCGAGGTTGGCCGCCCGCCAGTGGCGAACCGATTGCGGGATCAGCCGGGTGGTGATGGTGGGGATGCGGAACGCCAGTCCCAGCACGATGAAGGTCGCCCACTGCACCAGCGTCAGTTCATAGGCCGTCAACCAGCCGGGAAAGTAGTTGACCGCACCGGGCACCACCAGCGCCAGGAGGCCGGCCCAGAGCAGCGGGATATAGGCATAGTTGTCTGCTCGCGGAGCCAGCACGGTGACCAGCTCGGCATCGGTATCGCGCTCGACCCGATGAATCGCCTCGGCGACCTGGCGCTGCTCGTCTTCACTCAATAAAGCCATGGGGATCGTGATCTCCGAATCCTGATTGTCATGTCGGTGTTACCACCGGCCGGGAGGCAGGGTTACCAGCCGCCGGAGGCGCCGCCGCCCCCGAAGCCGCCACCGCCGCCTCCGAAGCCGCCGCCCCCGCCGAAACCACCTCCGCCGCCGCGCGACCTCCCGCCGAGCGCACCGCCCAGCAGCATGCCGGCCAGCAGGCCGCCGCGACCGCCGCGTACGAGGGTCATCACGATGACGAACATCACGAAGAAGAGAATCGAGGCCGGTCCTTCGGGTTGCTGTTGGCCGGCCTGGGCGCCGGCGGTGGCGCTGGTGTCCAGGGGCTCGCCGCCCAGCACCCGGATCATCGCCTCCACCCCCTCGGTGATGCCGCCGGCGAAGTCGCCCTCGCGGAAGGCCGGCGTCAGGATCCGGTTGATGATCACCGAGGACTGGGCGTCGGTCAGTCGACCCTCGAGGCCATAGCCGACCTCGATGCGCACCTTGCGCTCATTCGGCGCGACGATCAGCAGGGCGCCATTGTCCTTCTCCTCCTGGCCGATGCCCCAGTGGCGCCCCAGCTGGTAGCCATACTCCTCGATGGTCACGCCCTGCAGGTCGGGCAGGGTGGCCACCACCAGCTGCTCGGTGGTGGCCTCCTCGTGCGCCGCGAGCTGCTCGCTCAGGCGGGTTTCGGTGGCCTGGTCCAGCAGCTCGGCCCGGTCCACCACGCGACCGGTCAGCTCGGGGAAGTCGAGCTGCTGTGCCTGAAGGTCCTGGGCCTGGAGGCCCAGGGTCCCCGACAGCAGCAGCGCCAATAGCGGAATGCGCAGAAGATCGATCATTCAAACTCCACCTGGGGGGCCTGGTCGGCGTTCTCGGTCGTGGCGTCGAAGGTCTCGCGAAGCGTCATGTCGCTGTAGAGCAGGGTGTGCCACAGGCGGCCGGGGAAGGTGCGCAGCTCGGTGTTGTAGCGCTCCACCGCGGTGATGAAGTCGCGCCGCGCCACGGCGATGCGGTTCTCGGTGCCCTCCAGCTGCGACTGCAGGGCCAGGAAGTTCTGGTTCGACTTCAGCTCGGGGTAGCGCTCGGATACCGCCATCAGGCGGCTCAGCGCCCCGCTGAGCTGCTGCTGGGCCTGCTCGAACTGGCGCATCTTCTGCGGGTCGTCCAGCGACTCGGCGTCGATCTGGATGGACGTGGCCTTGGCCCGCGCCTCCACCACGGCGGTCAGGGTCTCCTGCTCCTGCCGGGCGAACCCCTTGACCGTCTCGACCAGGTTGGGCACCAGGTCCGCGCGCCGCTGGTACTGGTTCTCCACCTGTGCCCAGGCCGACTTCACCTGCTCGTCGTAGGTGGGGATGTTGTTGACCCCGCAGCCCGTCAGCAGCATCGCCATCATCAGCACAAGGGCGAACCGCCAGACGCGAGGATCGGGAAGCGGAGGGTGTCTCGTCAGCATGGAACAGTCATCCCTGTAATTGCGATTCGATGATGTCCAAGGTACAGCTCAGGCTGATGCGAAGAAAGCAATGTCATGCCGATCCTCTGCCGTTGAGCGGCTCGCCTATGCCCCCACCCCCTGGTTCGGCACCAGGCTGCACCCGCACATGGGCGAGTTCCTGGTCGAGCGCGGCTTCGAGATGAAGTGAGCGTCGCAGAAGCCCTCACGACATGACGAGCGGCGGCCCTGGGCCGCCGCTCGCGTCTGGTGCCTGAGGATCGGCATGCCACTCACCCGCCCACGCGTGCCTCCAGGGCCTGGAGGGTGGCGCGGATGCGCGCCGCGTTGGTGCCCACATCGCTGGTGCCGAGCCGCGAGGCGGAGCGCATGTCCACCCGCACGCCGTCGTCCGTCTCGCGCAGGCGGATCACCACGTCGTCCTTGAAGCCGAACCAGAAGGTCGTGTCGGTGGCCTCGAGTCGGTGGTCGCCCACCGCGGCGATCGTCCAGCCGGCCTCCCCGGCCACCGCCTCGACGGCCTCCCGCACGGCCGGCAGCGGTGCCTGGAGCAGCAGCGGCCCGAGCTCAGGATAGCCCTCGCGCTGCTGCTTCGCGGTCGCCTCCCCGGGGTAGGCCACGGCGTTGGGCGCGGCCCGGCGCGCCTCGGCCAGGGCCTCGAAGGCGGGCGGCTCCTCGAGATCGGTGGTGATGTCGTGGATGGGCGGCACCGAGCGAGCCTGCTGCAGCTGCTGCCAGGGCACCGCGACCAGCGCCAAGCCAGCCAGGATCACCAGTGCGCCGAGCAGCGCCGGTAGCGCGCGGCGGGTGAAGGCGGCGATGAGCAGGCTCACCGCGCCCAGCCCGGCGGCGCCCAGGGCAACGAAGGCCCCGTAGCGCAGCAGGCTGAACGCCTCGCCCAGCGAGAGCATCTCCAGGCGGTAGGCCGGCCCGGCCCCGGCCATGGAGAGCGCGGCCAGGCCGGCCAGGATGCCCCCGGCGATGGCCACCTTGAAGGCCACTCCCTGGACCTTGCGGGTGCGGTATGACGTCATGTCGATCCTCGTGCGGCGTCAGGAGGCGGGCTCGGGATTGAGGCAGTTGTCGTAGAGGGTCACGGTCGCCGGCCAATCCGAGAACAGGCCCATGATGCCCACGTCCTGGGCCAGCACGTCCAGCACCAGCAGCTTGTCGCCCTCGTTGTCGATCACCGCGTCGATGCTGCGGTGGTACCACTCGCCGTCCTCGGTGAGCGGGCCGGAGCGCTCGAAGCTCCAGGCGATCAGCTCGAGCCCCGCCGCCTTGGCGCGCTCGGCATAGGCCGAGGGCACGATGCGCTCCTCGTTCTCGCCGGCCTCGGGGCGGGCCTCGAGCAGCATCCACATCGGCGGTGCCAGGATCTTCACGCCCTGCTCGGCGAGCTCCTCCATGCTCGGCGACCAGCTCGCCGGATCGCGGTGGTCGAAGGTCTCGACGTCGTAGCGGTCGTCGAGGTAGACCGCCTGATTGGCAAACTCGGGCGCGTTGTCGATCCAGTAGCGCACGTCGTCCAGGTTGAACGACTGCGGGAAGACGTCCTCGGCCGGCACGCCGGCGTCCCGGTACTCGTCGAGCAGCTTCTGGGCGTAGTCGGCCTGGCTCATGCCATCGAAGGGCATGGCCACGCTCGGCGCCTTGAGCTCCGGCGTCATGCGCACGCCGAGCGACTGGAACAGTTCGATGCTCTCGGCGTGGGTCATCAGGGTGCCGCGGGTCGCGTAGAGGTCGGTGCGCCAGTCGGGCGTGCCGTCGAGGTAGGCCGCCAGGCTGTCGGCCTCGGTGTTCACACCGTCCATGCGGCCCTCGAGGCGCTTGAACTCGGCCAGGGTGATGTCGCTGGTGCAGCACTGGACCGCTTCGGCGTTGGTCAGCGCGCCGGTCTCGGGATCGAAGGCCGGCGGCACGCTGCACTGATCGGCCAGCTCGGTCTCGAGGATGTTGGTGGTGGCGTGCAGGTCGCACTGGGAGTGGCGGCACACCAGCGCCTTGTCCTCGGTGAAGGTGACGTCGCACTCCACGATGCCGGCGCCCATCTGGGCCGCTGCCAGGTAGGATTCCCTGGTATGCTCGGGGAACTGCATGGCCGCCCCGCGATGGCCGATCGAGAAGTCCCGGCGCTGCCACTGCTCGGTGCCGGCGGCGCAGCGCATCAGGGTCTCCTTGAGCTGGCGTTCGCGCGGGGTGCCCTCGTCCATGTCCTGGATCAGGAACAGCGGGCGCGGACCCAGGGTAATGTTCTGTGCCGCCTCGATGGCGCCGACCTTGACCGGACTGGTGGCCAGGGCGGCGGTCGCCGCCAGGCCGGCGATGATGCCCAGGGCCAGCGCCGAGACGAGGCTCGGCCGTGCGACGCTCCGTATCGTGGAATAAGTCCCTTTCATGATGCGCCTCGCGTGTCGTGATGGGAGGGGGTGACCCGCTCAGCGTAGCAGAGCCTCCATGAGCCGCTGATGACAGGGCGTCGACGCCCCGGTTACGCTGCCGCTTCCGCCATTTCCCTGCTTGCTCCACGACCCTTGAGCCGACGCCCATGTCCTCGATGACCGCCTCCTCGACGATGCACGCCCCCGACCTGCCACCGCGCCTGCGCGCCTGGCTCGAGCGCCTGCCCGAGGCGCAGCTGCCGGTCACCTACCAGCAGGCCGCCGAGGCGTTGGGGCTGGCCCCACCGCGCACCATCCAGCGCGTCGCCCTGGCCCTCGAGGCGCTGATGCGCGAGGACGCGGCCGCCGGCCGTCCGCTGATCGCCGCCCTGGTGGTGAGTCGCCGCGGCGACCTGCCCCGGCCGGGGTTCTTCGAGCTGGCCGTCGAACTCGGCCGCTTGCCCGCCGACTCGGCCGGTCACGAGAGGGCCTATCGGGAGGAGTTTCGGCAGGTGCTGGCGGCGCGATCGGGATGACACCAGATCCATAGGAGGTGACGAGACGAATAGCCGAATCCCGCTCCTTCCGGATCAGCTCCTGGTATTAGGCACCAGGCTGGTGAGGTTGGGTTGAGAAGACTTGATCTCTCTGGTGGTGATATACGTCATGTAGCGATCGATCCCTAGATCCGCTGAAAGCAGTTCGTCCATCACGCCCTGGAAAGCGGGCAGGCTGACCGTCAATACCTTCAATACGTAATCCATTCCTCCCCCCGTCGCCGTGCACTCGACGATCTCATCGATTCGATGAATGTGCTGCTCGAAACGTTGAAAGTCTGCCGTGCGATGTCCCTTGAGCGAAATGGTAACGATCACCCTGATGACGTCTGCGAGCTTGTCGAGCGCGATGTCCGCATGGTATCCGCGTATCAGCCCAGCTTCCCTGAGTCGGTTGAAACGAATCCAGCACGGTGTCGGCGAGAGATTGACGAGCTCGGAAAGCCTGATCTTGCTGAGATGGCCATGATGTTGCACTGCGCAAAGAATGCGGATGTCCGCAGCATCAAGGGCGATTCGTCTCATTTGCTCTCATCCTCTAGGTGTATCGCGATCCCCAATGCAGGAACTCGTTCAGGAGCCAGGCAAAGGTAGGTTAGATTGCTGGAAACGGCGCCATGAGGTCGAAATCAATCGATAGGGAATGTTGAGCTGAAGGAAAAGTGCGGCATGCCAAGGTAGGTAAGTGATTATTTGGCAATAGTTGCTGAGGCTCCCTGACACGAGGGAAACCGTCCCTTTCGTGCACTATCATATTAGACGTGGCCAGAAGCTGAATCAATGTGAACGATGTCATCCTCGATGCATGCGGCCAGTGCCTGTTGGTGATGGCAAGTTGCTGATCTTGATGTACATATAGAAAAGCTGCCGGCCCCGGAAGGCGTGACAGGCACTCGAGGATCGCGAGAACCGGCGAAGTGCTCCTCGAGTGCGCTGCACATGGCAATGGGCCCCTGGCATCCTCCCGTTCGCGGAACTTGCCGGTTTACAGAGAGGATCCCGTCCACTGTTTCGTCTTTCAGGCCTGGTTCAGGAATAGGCCGGGACGCTGTTCGAATGCATCATGGTTTCAGCCGCATAGACCCGACGCTTTTCGCGGGCATCGATCAACACATCCCTTAACAGCTCTTCGGCACTGGGGTGATAGACCGGCATCATCAGTACCTGCTCGGCCGTCATGCTGTGGGTGATGGCCAGGGCGAGCAGGTGCGCCAGGTGTTCGGCCTGGTAACCCAGCAACTCGGCCCCCAGGATCACGCCGGTGCGCGCGTCCAGATAGACTTGAATGCGCCCCTCGACCTTGTTCCATACCACATGACGGGGGCTGGCAAAGGGCAGCTCTCCGATCACGATCTCCAGGCCTTCGAGTTCCCGAAAGCTCTGTCCGATGATGGCGATCTGGGGATCGGTGAAGAACACCATCAATGGCGGTCTACGGTCCACTGGCACCGGGTCCGGGTAGTTCAAGGCGTTATCGGCGGCGATACGCCCCTCATCGAAGGCTTCGTGCCACACCGGCAGGTATTCGGACGCATCGCCGGCAATGAAAATGGGGGAGTCGGAGCAGAGCATCGTCTGGGGATCGAAGGCCACCTTGCCCGCTTCGGTGAATTCCGCGCCGGTATGCTCCATCCCCAGCTGGTCGACATTGGAGATCCTCCCCGTGGCGACCAGTATCCTGTCGAACACCTTGGTGACCCGCTGACCATTCGGCTGTTCAAACTCGATCCAGGCACCTTCCGCATCCTTCCAGGTACGCACCACCTGGCCGCTGGGGTAGATGTCCAGTTCGGCGCTGAGGATATCGAGCGCTTCCTGCTGCATGTCCGGGTGGGTGAGGGCGTTGATCTTACCGGACCGGCCATAGATGGTCGTGTCGACGCCGAGGCGGTGGAGCGCCTGCCCCAGTTCCAGGGCGATGACGCCCATGCCGATCACCGCGATCGAGCGGGGCAGGTCCTCCAGCTCGAAGACCGTATCGCTGGTGAGAACGTGGTCCATGACCGGCTCGAATACCTCACTGACCGCGGGCCTGGAGCCGCAGGCGAGGATGAACTTTTCCGCCTTGACCTCGACGGAGTCCCCCACCCTGAGGTGGCCCGGGGCGATGAACCGGGCGTGCCCCTCGAGCTTGTGGTGGGGCGGAATCTTGTTGACGTAGCGGAGATTGTTGGCGACAAAGCGCTGATCGCGCTCGCGGCGCAACCGTTCCAGCACCTTGCGTCCATCGACGTGACCCTCGGAGGTGACGCCAAAAAACTCGCTGGTGGTCAAGTGGTGCGCGTAATCGGAAGCGGTGATCAGCAACTTGCTGGGCATGCAGCCGACCCGTGCGCAGGTGGTCCCGTAGGGACCGTCCTGGATCATCAACACGCTGTCGGTCTTGCGGCTGATCTTCGAGTAGGCGCCAAGTCCAGAGGTGCCGGCACCGATGATCGCGTATTCAACATTAATGGTTTTCATCGTGGATTCGCTCATGGGGCGCCTCATCCTCAAGGTGCTTGGCTTTTCAAGGCGTGTCGTGATGGGGACGTCGTCGCGCTTGGCGGTGGTCGCTGTCCAGGTCGTCAGTGCCGGTCGAACGGTCTTGATGGTTCGCGGCGTGATGGCCTGGAGGTCATTTACCAGAGGCAAGCTACGCGTGGGGGGATCGAGCGGTAAAGCGATAGTTTCTAAGTGTTTGGCTTATTTTTCGTAATCCATGAGGCGTGGGGCGGCGGCTCCGGGTGCGTCCCGGTTTACCGGGTAGTGCATCCAGCTGGCCACGGCCGTGGCTCGCGAGGCCTAGCGTTAGCCAGGCTAATCCAGCGACTTAGAAATCGTCGCTTTCCAAGGCTTTCCTGAATCACATACGCTGCCGGTATCCTGAGGCAGGACGCCTCTCCGAGTCGGCCTGCCGGCCCACTCGGATACCTGGAGCGAAACGATAAAAAGGGCCGGAGGATGGAGATGATGCCTATTGTCCTGTCCCCGTGCATCACCCTTACCCTTGGGAAGGCGTGGTCCTGGAGGTCCAGTAAGGAACATCCAGCAGCCATGCTGACACCAACCATGATTGTCACTTTCGCGACTCGATCACCGCCGAGGTGACGTTAAAGCCTAGTTAATCAGCCATCTTTGGCGGGAGTTGTTCATGAATAACGGTCAGTCCTCAGAAAGCGTGGTTCTCAGGGAAGATAAGGCAGGCGCCGTCTACCTCACGCTGAACCGTCCGGATAAGTTCAATACGCTCTCCGAAGAAGTGCTTGCCTCACTGCAGCGAGAGCTGGATGCGATCGCCGCCGATCCCGCTGTCCGCTGTGTGGTGATCAAGGGCTCGGGACGCGGATTCTGCGCCGGCCACGACCTGCGTGAAATGCGCTCACATCCCGACCACTCCTACTACCAGGAACTGTTCCGCAACTGCAGCCGGGTGATGAAGAGCGTCGTCGGGCTGCCGGTGCCGGTGATCGCCCAGGTCCATGGCATGGCCGTGGCGGCGGGGTGCCAGTTGGCGGCCAGCTGCGATCTGGTCATCGCCGCCCAGTCGGCCAGCTTCGGGGTGTCCGGCATCAACGTGGGCCTG
>JAWWBV010000027.1:0-13191 GCA_033720795.1 Halomonas sp.
CCACCTGATCCCTTGCCGAACTCAGCAGTGAAACCGATCAGCGCCGATGGTAGTGTGGGGCCTCCCCATGCGAGAGTAGGTCATCGTCAGGCACCTATTCCGAGAAAACCCCGAGCTCAACGAGCTCGGGGTTTTTTCATGTTGAGCCCGCGACGGCGCCGTCTGTCGCCATGAGCGTAGCCATCACTTCGGAGATCGCCCGTGACGCTGACCACTCCCGCCCTGCTGTTTCCCGCCATCTCGCTGCTGCTGCTGGCCTATACCAACCGCTTCCTCACCCTGGCCCAGCTGATTCGCAAGCTGGCCGACGAGGAGCGCACCCAGCACCACGAGGGCAACGCCAAGCAGATCGTGCTGCTGCGTCGGCGCATCTCCCTGACCAAGCGGATGCAGCTGGCCGGCGTGCTCAGCTTCCTGTTCTGCTCCCTCTCGATGTTCGCGCTCTTCCTGTCGCTGGAGCTGCCGGGCGTGGCGCTGTTCGGGGCCAGCCTGATACTGCTCTCCATCTCGCTGATCTACTCCTGCTGGGAGATCCAGATCTCCACCAATGCCCTCAACGTCCAGCTCCAGGACATCGAGGCGCTGGTGGCGTCCGGTTCCCGGCGACCACCGTCGAGCAAGGAACACCATGACTCCGCCGAGTGAACTGCTGCTCTACTGCCGTCCGGGCTTCGAGCCGGACCTGGCCGCCGAGATCACCGACAAGGCCGCCGCCCTGGGGCGAGCCGGGACGCCCGAGTATCGTCCCGATGGCGGCTTCGTGCGCTTCCTGGTCGAGGGGGGCGAGCCGGCCAACGGCCTGCATCGCGACCTGCCACTCGCCGGCCTGGTGTTCGCGCGCCAGAGCCTGGTGGCCCTGCCCCCACTGTCGCTCTCACGGGAAGACCGGCTGTCGCCCATCCTCGAGCAGGTGAAGGCCAGCGGCTGGAGTTTCGAGTCGCTGTGGCAGGAGACCCCGGATACCAACGAGGCCAAGGCCCTGGCCGGCCTGATCAAGGCGTTGAAGCGTCCGCTGGAGTCGATGCTGAAGAAGCGGGGCGCCCTGCGGCGCAAGGCGGGCGGACGTCGGCTGCACCTGCTGTGGAGCGACGGCGACCGGGTCCAGCTCGGCATGAGCTTTCCCGGCAACCGCAGCGAACTGCTGGGGGGCATCCGGCGGCTGCGCTTCCCCCATGCGGCGCCCAGCCGCTCCACGCTCAAGCTGGAGGAGGCCTGGCACGAGTTCGTCCCGCGAGACGAGTGGGAGGAGCGGCTGGGCGAGGGCATGCAGGCGGCCGACCTGGGCGCGGCGCCCGGGGGCTGGACCTGGCAGTTGGTCCAGCGCGGCATGCACGTCTATGCCATCGACAATGGCCCCATGGACAAGGGGCTGATGGCCACCGGGATGGTCGAGCACCTGCGCGAGGACGGCTTCGTCTGGGCGCCGCCCGGGAGGCTCGACTGGCTGGTCTGCGATATCGTCGATCAGCCGTCACGGGTGATGTCGATGGTCCAGCGCTGGCTGGTGCGTCGCTGGTGCCGCGAGGCGGTGTTCAATCTCAAGCTGCCGATGAAGCGGCGCTGGCAGGAGGTCGCCGGCTGCCTGTCACGCCTCGAGTCGGCGCTCGCCGAGGCCGGCGTGCGGGCGGAGGTGGCGTGTCGCCACCTCTACCACGACCGTGAAGAGGTGACGGTGCACGTGCGGTTGCGGGATTGATGGCGCTCATCGCGAACGCCGGCGGCGGCCATCAGGCGCTGGCCGCCTCGTAGATCCGGATGCGCTCGTCTTCGGTCAGCAGCGGCAGCAGGCCCTGCATGACGCGGGCGCGGGTCTCACTCTGGTACCACTCCTTCCAGGCGCGCAGGTCGCGCCACTTGGTGATCATCAGGCGTCGATCGCTGTGGCCGAACTCGACGAGGCTCTCGCCCCCGACGAAGCCCGGTGCGCCCAGGGAGTGGCGCATGGCGTCCCGGGCGGCCGCCTCGTATTCTTCCTCCAGGCCGGGCATGATACGACGTTCGATAATGATCTTGATCATCCAGTCACTCTCCTACTTTCCTGTCCTGCAACGAGGTCATCGATGGTTGATTCCGCGGATTCCTTGCCGCCCACTGATGCACGGCTCGATACCACCGGGCTCTACTGTCCCGAGCCGATCATGCTGATGCACAACCGGGTGCGCGATATGCGCCCCGGCGAGGTGCTCGAGGTGGTGGCCAGCGATCCTGCCACGACGCGTGACATTCCCAAGTTCTGCAGCTTTCTCGGCCACGAGCTGATCTACCAGCATGAGGACGATGGTCACTACCGATACCTGATTCGTTTGGGCTGAGGCGCGATCGGGCCACTTACTCGGCCCCGGGGTCGGCCTCAGGAGTCGCGTCGCCCTCGGGCATGACCATCAGCGCCAGGGCTTCCAGGGTGGTGGGATCCTCCTGGCGGATGCGGCTGGCGATCTGACGCTGGAAGAAGTAGACCACCCGGTGCTGGCTGTGACCCGGATAGAGGCAGGGATCGCCGGGCAGGATCGGCGTCGTCTCGATCAGGCGTTCGTCGGCGAGCAGGGCTTCCACCGTGCCGTCGCTGTAGAGACGCCAGCCGAAGACCTGCTTGAGCTGCCAGGGCGCGTCGCCCTCGTCCATGCACAGGGCGTGGGTGCCCTGGGTCTCCGGCAGCTGCTGGATCAGCGTGGTCTCGTCGGTCTCCTCGTAGTCGAAATAGGCCGCGGCGTGCTCGAGTTCCAGCACCTTGTGCTCCGGCGCCTGCTCGAAGAGCTCCTCGGTCTCCGGGTCGCGATAGCCGATGAAGTGACCGTGGTCGGCGTCATCGAGACGATGGCAGGGGGTCAGGGCCTCCATCCAGGGCACCAGGCCCACCACTTCGCCATCCTCCTGCAACCCCCAGGCCAGCAGCGGCATGCCGTAGAGGGTGTCGCCATCCGAGGAGAGGCGATAGACCATCTCCAGGTTGTCCAGCTCGGGTGACAGGCGAATCAGCCGGCGGCGTGCCAGCTGGCGTTGGCGCATGGCCTCGAGATCGATGACTCGAGCGCTGCGGGGTGACTGCGGGATTCCCATGATGTCCCTCCAAGTGCTGCGTGGTCGCGGCATCGGCCTGGTCAGCAGCGCACTGCGTCACTGTAGCTTCATCAATAGCACAGAGTGATTGCCGAGGTTAAGTCCCGGCGACGGATTGGCAGCGCCGGCGGAGGCGAGAGAGCAGCGCCCGATGGTGATCTCGGGCCTCGGCGAAGGCCGGCAGGGGAGCCCCGGGATGGTCAAGCGACAGCCAGTTGCGGCGATACTCGGCAACCGCCGGCGGCGCGGCCACCTGGGCATCGAGCAGGGCATCGATGGCCCCGAGCCAGTGGCGGGCCGAGCGCTCCAGGCTCGCCAGCCACTCGCTCAGGCGCGCGGCCTCGGGGGCGTCGGTCAGTCGCTCGGGGTCGACGGGACAGGCCTCTCCCTCGGGGCGGGCCAGCGCCTGTTCGAGCAGCGCCGAGGCCTCGCCCAGGCGCTGCTCGGCCAGCAGCAAGGTGCGCAGTAGCTCGGCGGAGAACGGGCGCTCCTGCAGGGTCTTGAAGTGGCCCTCCAGGGTGGCGGAGTCGGCGCTCCAGTCGGCATCGAACTGTCGCACGGTGGCCTCGCGCAGGTAGGCCAGGGCCGCGCTGCGCGGCGCCGCCTCGTCGAGGGCCTCGGGCGCGAGGGGCGCGCTGGCCCGGGAGAAGTTCTTGACCCACTCCTCGGAGGCGAACAGGGCATTCCAGCTTACTCGCGGCAGCTGCTCGGTCTTGAGCTCGGTGAGTCGCGAGAGCCGCTCCCGGCTGCTGTCGGAGAGCGTCGTCGGCACCTCGGTGTTCCAGCACCCGCTGAGCTGTCGCCATAGCTCGAGCTCGTAGAGCCAGCGCTGGCTGGGCGGCGCCACCCGCCCCAGCTGGTTATTGCGTCCCGCCACCAGGGAGGCGATATGGCAGCCGCGTAGCGCGAAGACGTCGAGCATGCCCTCGCGGGTCTCGGCGATCTCGAAGAGCCGCTGGTCCCGCTCGGGGAAGGCGCCGATATTCTCCGGGGAGGCACGGGTCGGGGGCTCGAGGGCCAGGGTGTCGGCAAGATGCTGCTGGTAGTGACCCAGCAGCGCCTCGCTCTCGCTCTCTCCGCAGCCGGCCAGCAGTGCCACTACCAGGGACAGCAGCAGGCGAGGCCGGAAGTGGCGGCGTGCGTGACGGCTTCTAATCGACGGAAGTCTCGAATCGGTCATGAGTCCTCGCCTTGCCGATGCGTCGGAGTCGCTCCCCCAACAGTACCGCGGCGACGGTCAGGCCGGCCACCAGGCCGATCCAGTAGCCGTGCACGCCCAGCGGCTCGATCCAGCCGGCGAGGCCGATCTGACCGAGCCAGTGACCGCCCCCCAGCCCCACCAGCCAGTAGGCCAGCAGGGTGATCAGCATGATGATTCGCGTGTCCTTGTAGCCGCGCAGGGCGCCGGCCAGGTTGACCTGCAGCGCGTCCGAGACCTGGTAGAGCATCGCCAGGCCGACCAGCGACAGGGTCAGGCGTGCGACCTCGCTGTTATGAGTGTAGAGCGCGATCACCGGCTCGGCGGTGAGCCACAGCAGCAGGCTGTTGAGCCCGGCCACGCCCAGGGAGACCAGGATGCCGTTCCACGCCACCAGGCGTGCCTGGTTGGGACGGCCCTGGCCGAGGGTGTTGCCCACCCGCACGGTCAGCGCCATGCCGAGCGATAGCGGCAGCATGAAGAGGATCGAGGTGTAGTTGAGCGCCACCTGGTGGGCCGCCACGGTGATCTCCCCAAGGCTGGCCACGAACAGCGCGATCAGCGTGAACAGCGTCACCTCGACGAAGATCGCCACCCCGATCGGCACGCCCACGCGAAGCAGCTCGGCGATCAGCGGCCAGCGCGGCGGGGAGGGCGCCCGCCAGAGGTCGATGTCGCCATAGGCCCTGGAGCGGCGGCTATAGACGAACATGGCCAGGCTCATCACCCACATCGAGATCGCCGTGGCGATGCCGCAGCCCAGCGCGCCGAGGGCGGGTAGCTCCCGTAGCCAGTCGGGCAGCCCGGGGCCGAACAAGCCGGTGAGGCCGTCGCCGCCGTAGATCAGCACGAAGTTGCAGGGGATGTTGACGCCGAGCCCCACCAGGCTGATCCAGAGCGACGGGCGGGTGTGGTTCATGCCGTCCGAGAAGGCGCGCAGCGCCTGGAACAGCGCGACCCCGGGCATGCCGAAGGCCAGGGCCGCCAGATAGGCCGTGGCACGGCCGGCAACCTCCTCCGGCACCGCCATCAGCCGAAAGATCGGCATTCCCACACTCCACAGCAGCAGCGCGGCGACGATGCCCAGGGCCAGGGCTACCCACAGCGCCTGGTGGACGCTGGGGCGGATGCCCTCGGTGCGTCCGCCGCCGAGCAGCTGGGCGACGATGGGCGTCAGCCCCATCAGGGTACCGGTCATGAACAGCATCAGCGGCAGCCACAGGCTCGCGCCCATCGAGACCGCCGCCAGGTCCGTGGCGCTGAGCCGTCCGGTCATCATGACGTCGACCACGCTCATGCCGGCCTGGGCCAGCTGGGCCCCGCAGATCGGCAGGGCCAGGCGCATCAGGGCGGGGGTTTCCCGGCGGCTGGTGGCCAGCAGGCGAGAGGGAAGCGGCACCACGGCGTGGCTCCATGTGACAGGGAGGGACGGCGGCGTCGGTCCATGACGCGCGCCGGGAAGGCGCTCAGTCTATCAGCCGACGGCGATTTTCGCTCCGCCCGCCCGACGCCTATAATGGCGACTTTTGCGACTGTCCGGGAGAGCGCGTGAGCCATCGCCTTGAGGATGTCATCGCCCTGTTCGACGGCCTCTTCCAGCCGACCTTCAAGACGCGCCTGGTGCGCGGCGGCGACGAGCCGCTCTATCTGCCGGCGGACGAGGCGAGCCCCTGGCACCGAGTGATCTTCGCCCGGGGCTTCTTCGCCAGTGCCCTGCACGAGGTCAGCCACTGGTGCATCGCCGGGGCCCGTCGGCGGGAACTCGAGGACTACGGCTACTGGTACCTGCCCGACGGCCGCGATGCCGACCAGCAGCGCCAGTTCGAGTCGGTCGAGGTGGCGCCCCAGGCGCTGGAGCGGCTCTTCGCCGAGGCCTGTGCGCTGCCCTTCAACGTCAGCGTCGACAACCTGGGCGAGGTCCGGGTCGACCGCGAGGGCTTTCGGGCGCGGGTCGAGGCGCGCTCCGAGCGCTACCAGCGCGAGGGCCTGCCGGCCCGCGCGGCGGCCTTTCGCCGGGCCCTGACCGCCTTCTATCGGGAAGGCGAGAGCCTGGAGGCCGCCGTGGCCGCCGGGCGAGCTCTGCTCGAGCCGGTCGGCTCGCGACGGCTCGAGACGGTCGACTAGCGGGTCCCCCATCGCCGCAAGGCGTCAGTCGTCGACGTCGTCGCCGTCCATCAGCCGGCCGTCGAAGGGCTCCGCCTCGCGCTCCTCGCCGCCGGGGGCCAGGCGCAGGTGCAGGTGCAGCATCACCTCCACCTCGTGCTCCGGGCGCAGCGGTTCGAGGCCCAGTTCGCCGAACAGGTCGCCGCGGGCGCGGGGCCAGTCGCCGGGCGCGAGGTCGTTGTAGAGGCTCTCGGCCGGGGCCAGCTCCACGAAGGGGTCGAGGCCGTAGGTGTCGAAGAGCCGCGAGATGGCCGCCTCGTCGTCGCCGACGCCTGCGGTATAGAGGGTCTGGTTGAAGTGGTCGTTCTCCAGCTCGCGGATCACGTCCAGCGGGCTCACGCCGATGCTGGTGAGCTCCTCCAGGCTGTAGCCGCCCAGCGAGTGCATCTCACCGTCGAGCCAGTCGTCGTCGGGCTGGATCAGGGTGTGCTTGATGCGTCCGTCGGACAGCGTCCAGGCGATGGCCAGCGGCAGGCCATCGTCGTCGCCGGTCTCCACGGCGATGAAGCCGGGCGTCTCGTTGATGCCGGAACCGGCCATGTCACAAGTCCTCGTGTTCGGTGTCGGGGGATGTCGGCTCCGCCGGCAGGCGGAAGAAGGCGCGGGCGGTGGCCGTGGTGGCCCGGGCCAGGGCGGCCTCGTCGGTGCCCCGCCAGTGGGCGATCTCGCGCACGATCCAGGGCAGCAGGGCCGGCTCGTGGCGCCTGCCCTTGAGTTTGGCAGGTAAATTGCGCGGCAGCAGGTAGGGGCAGTCGGTCTCGACCATCAGCCGGTCGAGGGGAATCTCGCCGACCAGCTCGCGCAGGTGGTGGCCGCGGCGCTCGTCGCAGAGCCAGCCGGTCAGGCCGATGTGCAGGTCGAGATCCCGGTAGCCGTAGAGCGTCTCGCGGTCGGCAGTGAAGCAGTGGATCACGGCGTCATTGATGTCGTCACGCCAGGCGTGGAGCATCTCGCGCATGCGTCGTCCGGCATCACGCTCGTGGAGGAACAGCGGCTTGCCGCTCTCGGCGGCCAGGCCGAGCTGGGCCTCGAAGGCGCGCTCCTGCTCGGCGGGGGTCGAGAAGTTGCGGTTGAAGTCCAGGCCGCACTCGCCCACCGCGACCACCTCCGGGGCGCGGTGGAGCTCGCCCATGGCGGCGGCGAGGCTCGGCGACCAGCCGCTGGCGTCGTGGGGATGCACGCCGGCGGTGGCATGGAGCCCCGGGTAGCGGCGCGCCAGCGCCACGGCCTGTTCGGCGTGCTCACGGTCGGTGCCGGTGAGGATCAGGGTGGACACGTTGGCGGCCCGGGCGCGCCGGAGCGTCGCCTCGAGGTCGCGGGCGAAGCTCTCGTGGGTCAGGTTGGCGCCGATGTCGACCAGCGGGGCGGGGGAACGGAACCTCAGCGCCTCGGGCAGCACGTCGTCGAAGGGGGGCGTCGCGTCGGCCACGGCGGAACACTCCTGTGGAAGCGGGCGCGCATTGTACCCGGGAGAGCGGGGGTGGGGCCACGCCGGCCCGGCCATGCGTTACACTAGCGCCCTTGATGAACGACGAGGTGAACGCGTGACCCTGCTACGACTGGAACAGCTGCAACTGGCTTACGGTACCCACGTACTGCTCGACGGCGCCGACCTGGTGCTGGAGAAGGGCGAACGCCTGGCCCTGGTGGGGCGCAACGGCACCGGCAAGTCGACCCTGCTGAAGATCGTGGCGGGCGAGATCCAGGCCGACGGCGGCCACATCTGGCGTGCCCCCGGCCTCAAGATCGGCGTGCTCGCCCAGGAGCTGCCGGACGCCTGCGGCCAGACGATCTTCGACGTGGTGGCCCAGGGGCTGCCCGAGGCCGGCGAGCTGCTCTCCGAGTACCATCACCTGATCCACGAGGCCGAGCCGGACATGGAGCGCATGGCCCGGCTGCAGACCCGCATCGAGGCCATCGACGGCTGGTCCTTCCACCAGCGCATCGACGTGGTGCTGACCCGCCTGGGGCTGCCCGAGGACGCCGCCATGGCCGACCTCTCCGGCGGCTGGCGCCGGCGCGTGGCGCTGGCCCGGGCGCTGGTCGCCGAGCCCGACCTGCTGCTGCTCGACGAGCCCACCAACCACCTGGACCTGGACACCATCGCCTGGCTCGAAGAACAGCTCGCCGACTTCAACGGCGCCGTGCTCTTCATCACCCACGACCGCGCCTTCCTCTCGAAGCTCGCCACCAACATCCTCGAGCTCGACCGCGGGCGCCTCGGCCGCTACCCGGGCGACTACGCCGCCTACCAGGTGCAGAAGCAGCACGAGCTGGAGGTCGAGGCCCGGGAGAACGCCGAGTTCGACAAGAAGCTCGCCCGGGAGGAGGCGTGGATCCGCCAGGGCATCAAGGCGCGCCGGACCCGCAACGAGGGCCGGGTGCGGGCGCTGCAGCAGCTGCGCCAGGAGCGCAGCGAGCGCCGCGAGCGCCAGGGCAAGGCCGCGCTCTCCGTGGACAGCGGCGCGCGCAGCGGCAAGCGGGTCGTGGAGCTCTCCCATGTCACCCACCGCTTCGGCGACGAGGTGGTGATCGACGACCTGAGCCTCGAGATCCAGCGCGGCGACCGGCTGGGCTTCATCGGCCGCAACGGCGCCGGCAAGACCACCCTGCTCAAGATCCTGCTCGGCGAGCTCGAGCCCAGCGAGGGGCAGGTGCTGCTGGGCACCAAGCTGCAGGTGGCCTATTTCGATCAGCTGCGCGCCGGCCTGGAGCCCGAGAAGACCGTCTACGACAACGTCGCCCAGGGCAGCGATCGCATCAGCGTGGGGGGGCGCGACCGCCACGTGATGAGTTACCTGCAGGACTTCCTGTTCACCCCGGATCGGGTGCGCCAGCCGGTCAAGGCGCTCTCCGGCGGCGAGTCCAACCGCCTGCTGCTGGCCAAGCTGTTCACCCAGCCGGCCAGCGTGCTGGTGCTCGACGAGCCGACCAATGATCTCGACGTCGAGACCCTGGAGCTGCTCGAGGAGCTGCTGCTCGACTTCGACGGTACCCTGCTGCTGGTCTCCCACGACCGGGCCTTCATGGACAACGTGGTGACCAGCGTGCTGGCCTTCGAGGGCGAGGGCCGGGTGCGCGAGTACGTGGGGGGCTACACCGACTGGGTGCGCCAGGGCGGCAAGCTGCCGCCGGCGCCCTGGGAGGGGGCGGCCCGTCAGGGCGTCGAGCCGACGGCTGTGGCCGCCGAGCCCGCCAGGACGGAAAGCGAGGCGGTTTCCAAGCCGGCGGCCCCCAAGCGGGTCAAGCTCTCCTACAAGCTGCAGCGCGAGCTCGACGGCCTGCCCGCCGAGATCGAGCGCCTCGAGGCAGAGGTCGCGGCCTTCGAGGAGCAGGTGGGATCGCCGTCGTTCTATCAGCAGGAGGCCGAGACCGTCGCCGCCACCCTGCAGTCGCTCCACGACACCCAGGCCGCACTGGACGCGGCGATGGAGCGCTGGATGGAGCTGGAGGCGATGGCTGCGGGCGAGTGAGCCGCGGCCGCCCACGAGAAAGGCGCCCTGGGGGCGCCTTACCGAGGAGGCATCGCGGGATCGAGCAAGCGAGTTACTCCTCGCTCTTGGCGCCCACCCGCACGGCGAGCACGTCGCACTGGGCACCATGCAGCACGCCGGTGGAGGTGGAGCCCAGCAGCAGGGCGAAGCCGTGCCGGCCGTGGGAGCCGACCACGATCAGATCGACGTCGTTTTCCTCGGAGAAGCGGTGGATCTCGGTGTCGGGCATGCCCACCACCACGTGCTGGTTCTCGCGGTCGACGTGGCCGTCGGCAATCTCGGCGAGGCGCTGCTTGGCGTGCTCGTCGAGCTGGTCCTGGATGCTCGTCAGGTCCATGGGGATGTCGCCGCCGTAGGCAAAGCCCAGCGGCTCCAGGGTATGCATGATGGACAGCTTGGCCTCGTTGCGATCGGCGATCTGCATCGCCCGCTCGAGCACCTTGTGGGAGTCCTTGGTCAGGTCGACGGCGACCAGGACATGACGATATTCATTGCTCATGGTGTGACTCTCCGTACCGCGTCCAGCGTGTCAGATGGTGCTTCAACTCTAGGATGCCTTGTAAGACAAGACAACGACTTGCGTCAATATACAGCGAGGAGACCCGCATGATCTGGTTACTCATCATCGTCATCGTCGCCCTGGTCTTCGCCCCGGTGATGTGGCTCAAGCCATCGCCCGCCCAACGACGCATGGGCAGGCTGCGCACGGCGGCTCGCCAGGCGGACGTGACGGTGCGGCTCGAGTCGCCACCGCTTCACGGGGCGGGCGGGACCATGGCGGCCTACCGCTGGGCCTATCCCCAGCAGCACCCGGGTCCGGACTTCGTGCTGGTGCGCGACGAGGCGGCCAGCGCCTCGCTCAAGCCCTTCCGGGAGGGCTGGCGCTGGCGCGTCGAGCCGCTGCGCCCGCTGCCGGCCGAGGCCATGGAGCGACTGGAGGAGACCCTGGCGGCGCTGCCCGGGGATGCGCTGGTGCTGGAGTCCGGAAGCCTTGCCCTGACCCTGTGGTGGGAGGAGTCCCTGGCGGTCGAGGCCCTGTCGCCGCTGATGGCGAGGCTCAGGGCGCTGCGCGACGCCCTTTCGGGGCGCCCCGATCGGTCGGGCCGCGATCGGTCGGGCCGCGATCGGTCGGGCCGCGAGGCGGGCTCGCCCTCGATGCCGCGCTGAGGCCGCTCACTCCTGAGCTTCGCGGGCCTGGATCGCCAGGCCGTTCTCCTCGATACGCGACAGCAGGCTCGCGAGCTGCGCGACGTTGTCGTCGTCGAGGCCTGCCAGCATCTCGGCGCGGGCCTGGTTGACCACCGCATCGATCTGCTGGAGCAGGGGGGTGGCCTCGTCGGTCAGGAAGATCCGCTTGGTGCGCCGGTCCTGGTCGCAGCCGCGCCGCTCGATCAGCCCCTGTTCGGAGAGCTGGTCGAGGGTGCGCACCAGAGAGGGCGCCTCGACGCCGATGGCGCGGGCCAGGTCGCACTGCGGCTGACCGTCACCTAGACGCCACAGGTGATAGAGCGTGATCCACCGCGTCTGGGTCAGGCCCAGGGGAGCCAGGCGGCGGTCGAGGACGGCTCGCCAAAGGCGGGGCAAACGAGACAGCTGTAGGCCAATGTTCTGGTGCATGGTCTGTGCATCCGCAAGAAGTCTGACAGGATTGTCGGAACCGCCGGCGTTAAATGCAAGCAGGCTTACTATTTTACCGACCGCTCTCCTCTTGGGAGCCCCTCCCGCCGCGAGTCCCCTCGTGTCTTGCCCATCGCCGACGGCCGCCCCTGCGCCACCTCCCTCGTCGATCGTGACCGCGACGATCGTCCCCCATTAGTGATTGCCGGCGATATTTCACACGCCAGGCGATTCGCTCAATGCTCCTCGTCGGCGGATTGCGGCGACGCCTGCATGTCATCTGACGGCTGTGACGACGCCGGCGCCTCGTCGGCGGGTTGCGGCAGCAGCCGGCGGATCTCCAGGCCCGGAATGCCGGCGGGCGCCTGTATCGTGCCGTCGGCCAGGGTGGCGGCCTCTTTATCCTCGCTGACGGTGAAGCGCAGCATGCCGATGCGCTGGCCGCTGTCGGTCATCACGTCGATACGCCAGGCGCCGCGCGGATCCTTCGGAAAGTTCTGCTTGTGGCTCCAGGCCCGGTAGCCCGCCTCGCGTCCGCCGCGGATCGACAGCGGAATGCGGTCGACCTCCATGCCGTTCTGGCGCCAGACATGCACCACCTCCTCGTTCAGCCCACGCGGCGCATGGATCGCCGTGTAGGCATAGAGCCCCCGGCCGCTCAGTGCCGCCGGGGTCAGCGGCGTGCTGCCCTGCGGGTGGCGCGCCTGGCGCGAGAAGGCCGGGGAGAGCGCGCTGCCCGAGATCCACAGGCTGGCCGGCGGCACCCAGACCCGGCCGGCCCAGGCGGCGCCCGCCAGCAGGGGCAGCAGGGCCAGCATCGCCAGCACGCGGGGCGTGGTCAGTGGACTCAGCAGGTGCAGCAGGCTGGGCAGGCTGAACAGCAGCATGGCCAGGATGGCCAACAGCAGGCTCTGGCCGGTGGTCAGGTGCAGCAGGCTCGGCAGGGTGACCAGCACTACCACGAACACGCACTGGGCGTGGAAGGCGAAGTAGAGCCAGCGATGACGCTCGGCCATCCGGTAGTAGAGCGGGTCGAGGATCGACAGCAACGCCATGGCGAGTATCAGCAGGGTGAAGAGCGCCTGCCCGCTCTGCCAGACCGTGGTGGCCAGAAGGAACGGCAGGGTGAAGAACAGAGTCTCCTGGTGAATCAGCTGGGCGATGAAGGCGGTCACCCCGCGAGGCAACGCCGGATAGCCGCGCCGGACCAGCAGGCGGCCAATCAGGCTCTCGGAGAGCAGCAGGATCCAAGCCATCAGCATGCCCAGGGCGAGCATGGCCCCCAGCCACTGCTGGCGCTCCACCAGGAAGAAGCTGGCGAGGCCCGCCGCCAGGGCCATCGGCGGCCACAGCCAGCGCCAGGGGTGCAGGCGCGCCATCAGGCGCTCGAAGCGCGCCTGCCAGGCCGCCAGCCGTGACGGGGGCCCGCCGGCCGGCGCGGCGTGGGTCTGCTCGTCAGGGGGCGGGGAGGGATCGATGTCGGGGGCGCGGGTCATGGCCGTAGCTTAGCAGCATGGCCTCGGCCAGGGGGAGCCGCGATCCGCGTGCCATGCTGGTGGAACGGGCTTGACGTGGGCGCGGGACTGTCCCAAGCTGTCCAGAATCAAACGGCCGTATGAATTCCTGTAGGGAGATGCGTGGATGATCTATCAAGGCAAGGCC
>JAWWBV010000028.1:0-13039 GCA_033720795.1 Halomonas sp.
ATCCTCGACACCCACCTCGGCGTCGCCTGAGGTGTGACGGAGAGACGCTGCATGCGACTTCACAAGGATTGGTCGATACCCGCGATCACCGCCGGCTTCGTGGCGGTGCTGGTCTCCTACTCCGGCCCCCTGGCGATCTTCTTCCAGGCGGCCCAGAGCGCCGAGATCTCCACGGCCATGATGACCTCCTGGGTGTGGGCGATCTCCATCGGCGCCGCCGTCTCGGGGATCGGCCTCAGCCTGTGGCTCAAGGTGCCCGTGGTCACCGCCTGGTCGGCTCCGGGCACAGCGCTGCTGGTCACGCTCTTCCCCGGTCTGTCGCTGAACGAGGCGGTGGGGGCCTACCTGACGGCGGCGGCGGTGATCTTCGTGGTCGGCATCACCGGCTCCTTCGACCGCATTATCCAGGCGATCCCGCCGGGCATCGCCAGCGCCATGATGGCGGGCATTCTGTTCCAGTTCGGGGTCGGGGTCTTCGTCTCCCTGGAGGCGGTGCCGGCGCTGACCCTGGGCATGATCCTGACCTACCTGGTGCTCAAGCGGCTGACGCCGCGCTACAGCCTGGTGGCGCTTTTGGTGGTCGGTGTGATACTCGCGGTGGTGTTCGAGGATGCCAGCCTCGAGGGCGTGACGCTGAGCCTGGCCGAGCCGCAGCTCATCCGTCCCGAGTGGACCTGGAACGCCACCCTGAGCCTGGCCATCCCGCTGGTGCTGGTCAGCCTGACCGGCCAGTTCCTGCCCGGCATGGCGATCATGCGCAGCGCCGGCTACAACACCGCGGCCAGGCCGATCGTCACCCTGACCAGCCTGACCTCCTTCGTCACCGCCTTCTTCGGCGGCATCACCACGGTGATCGCGGCGATCACGGCGGCCCTTTGCACCAGCAAGGAGGCCCACGAGGATCCCGACAGGCGCTACGTGGCCGGGGTCGCCAACGGAGCCTTCTACCTGATCGGGGGCACTTTCGCCGGCACCATCGTGCTCCTCTTCACCTCGCTGCCCGGCGAGTTCGTGGCGGTGCTGGCGGGCCTGGCGCTGATCGGCGCCATTACCAGCAACCTCAGCGCCTTCGCCGCCCACCAGGACCACCTGGAGGCCTCGGTGATCACCTTCATCGCCACCGCCTCGGGGATGAGCCTGCTGGGGCTGGGCTCGGCCTTCTGGGGGGTGGTGATCGGTGCCCTCGCCTACGTGCTGCTACACCGCCCGCTGCCCCGCCTCGGGCGCAAGGCTCGGCAGGCGCGAGCCCGCCAGCCGTCCTGAGTATCACGATATCCAGAACCATGCCCTTCGGAGACGCCTGATGAGGGACAAGGTTCAGGTGACGCTGGACGAGAGCGATGCCTCGCGACGGGCCCTGTTGTGATCTCTGGGTAGGCCGTTCACCCTGAGCCCCCCGGCCGACGAGTGTGCGATGCCGCTGGCGGCGGTAAGATCATCTTCTCGTTCAGGTCTCGACACTGGCAGATGAGGAACGGCGGTGGTTTCACGGCAGGGATTCATCCTCACCCGGCACTGGCGGGAGACGCCCCGGGGCGTGGAGGTCGCGTTCTGGCTGGCCACCGACGAGGGCCCGCTCGAGGTGCGCCTGGCGCCCCGGCCCTCGGTGGCCTTCCTGCCGGCCGAGCAGCGCGAGCGCGCCGCGGCGGTGCTCTCCGGCGAGCCGGGGGTCACCCTGCGCGAGCTGTCGCTGCGCGATTTCCAGCGCCGCCCGGTACTGGGCCTCTACTGCCGGGAGCAGCGCCGGCTGGGGCAGCTCGAGCGCCGGCTTCGGGAGGTCGGCGTGACGCTCTACGAGGCCGATATCCGCCCGCCGGAGCGCTACCTGATGGAGCGCTTCATCACCGCGCCGGTGGCGGTCACCGGCACGCCCGACGGGGCGGGTCGCCTGGTCGCGGCGCGGCTTAAGCCCGCGCCGGACTACCGCCCCCGGCTTCGCCCGGTGTCGCTGGACATCGAGACCAGCGCCCGGGGCGAGCTCTACTCGATCGCCCTGGAGGGCTGCGGGCAGCGCCAGGTGTTCATGCTGGGCCCGCCCAATGGCGAGCCCGGCGAGCTCGACTTCCGCCTCGACTACTGCGAGAGCCGCGCGGCGCTGATCGAGGCGCTGAACGCCTGGATCGCCGAGCACGACCCGGACGCCATCATCGGCTGGAACCTCGTGCAGTTCGACCTGCGCCTGCTCCACGAGCACGCCCGCACGCTCGGCGTGCCGCTGCGGCTGGGCCGTGGCGGCGCCGAGATGGAGTGGCGCGCCCACGGCCGTGAGGCCAACCGCTACGTCGCCTCGGCGGCGGGCCGGCTGATCATCGATGGGATCGAGGCGCTGCGCTCGGCCACCTGGCACTTTCCCTCCTTCAGCCTGGAGCACGTGGCGCAGACGCTGCTCGGCGAGGGCAAGGCGATCGAGACGCCCTATCAGCGCCTCGACGAGATCCTGCGCCGGTTCGCCGAGGACAAGCCGGCGCTGGCGCGCTACAACCTCAAGGACTGCGAGCTGGTGACGCGGATCTTCGCGCACACCGAGCTCTTCGCCTTCCTGCTGGAGCGGGCCAGCGTCACCGGGCTCGCCGCCGATCGCAGCGGCGGCTCGGTGGCGGCCTTCACCCACCTCTACCTGCCGCGGCTGCACCGGCTGGGCCTGGTGGCGCCCAACCTCGGCGAGGGCGAGCCCGCCGAGAGTCCCGGCGGCTTCGTCATGGACTCCCGCCCCGGCCTCTACGACTCGGTGCTGGTGCTCGACTTCAAGAGCCTCTACCCCTCGATCATCCAGAGCTTTCTGATCGACCCGGCGGGGCTGGTGGAGGGGCTCGCCGAGCCCACCGACGCCGCCTCGGTGCCGGGCTACCTGGGCGCGCGCTTCTCGCGCACGCGCCACGCCCTGCCGGGCATCGTGGCGCGGGTCGGGGAGGGGCGCGAGGCCGCCAAGCGGGCCGGCAATGCACCGCTCGCCCAGGCGCTCAAGATCATCATGAACAGCTTCTACGGGGTGCTGGGCTCGAAGGGCTGTCGCTTCTTCGATGCGCGCCTGGCCTCGTCGATCACCATGCGCGGCCACGCCATCATGCATCGCACCCGCGAGCTGATCGAGGCCGAGGGGTATACCGTTATCTACGGCGACACCGACTCCACCTTCGTCTGGCTCGGCCGCGCGCAGCCGGAGGCCGAGGCGGCGGCGATCGGCCGGCGCCTGGTGGCGGGCGTCAATGCCTGGTGGCGCGACCAGCTCGCCGAGGCCTACGGCCTGGAGAGCGCCCTGGAGCTGCAGTTCGAGACCCACTACCGGCGTTTCCTGATGCCCACCATCCGCGGCGCCGAGGCGGGCAGCAAGAAGCGCTACGCCGGGCTCGTGCGCGACGCGGTGGGGGAAGAGCGGCTGGTCTTCAAGGGCCTGGAGACGGTGCGCAGCGACTGGACCGAGCTCGCCAAGGAGTTCCAGCAGGAGCTCTACCGGCGCGTCTTCGCCGGCGAGCCGTGGCGGGACTACGTGCAGGACTTCGTCGGCGACTTCCTGCGCCGCACCCGGGAAGGCGAGGAGGACGCGCGGCTGATCTATCGCAAGCGGCTGCGCCGGCGCCTCGACGACTACCGCCGCAACGTGCCGCCCCACGTGCGCGCCGCCCGGCTCGCCGACGAGCACAACGATCGACTGGGCCGACCGCGCCAGTACCAGCAGGGGGGCTGGATCCGCTATGTGATGACGGTGGCCGGGCCGGAGCCCCTGGAACGGCGGCAGGCGGCGATCGATGCCGACCACTACCTGACGCGCCAGCTCCAGCCGGTGGCCGATGCCATCCTGCCCTTCGTGGGCGACGACTTCACGGCGCTGATCGACCGCCAGCTGGGGCTGTTCTGAGCCGCCGAGCGGCGCGCTCAACGCTCCTCAGTGGCCGGGGGCAGGGCGTGGCGGCCGAACTGCAGCTCGGCGAGGTGGCGATAGAGCGGGCTCGTCTCGAGCAGCTCGGCATGGCGGCCGGCCGCCACCAGGCGCCCCTCGTCCATCACCAGCAGCCGGTCGGCGGCGACCACCGTGGCCAGCCGGTGGGCGATGACGAGGCTCGTGCGTTCGGCCATCAGCCGGTCCAGCGCCTCTTGCACCAGGCGTTCGCTCTCGGCGTCCAGGGCGCTGGTGGCCTCGTCGAGCAGCAGCACCCGGGGATCCTTGAGCAGCGCCCGGGCGATGGCCAGGCGCTGGCGCTGCCCGCCGGAGAGCTGCACGCCGCCGGGGCCGAGGGGAGTATCGAAGCCCTGGGGCAGCGCCTCGATGAAGGCCAGGGCGTTGGCATCCCGCGCCGCCCGGCGCAGCGCGTCGCGGTCGGCATCGCCCCGGCCGACGCGCAGGTTGTCGGCCACGCTGCCGCTGAACAGCACCGGCTCCTGGGCCACCAGGCCGAGGCATGAACGCAACTCGCGCGGATCGAGCTCGCGCAGGTCGATGCCATCGAGCCGCAGGGTGCCCCGGTCGGGATCGTGGAAGCGCAGCAGCAGCGCGAGCAGGGTGCTCTTGCCGGCCCCGGAGGGGCCCACCAGCGCGACCCGCTCGCCGGGCGCGATGGTCAGGTCGAACGCCGCAAGCGCCGGCGTCTGCCGGCCGGGGTAGGTGAAGCTCACCCCCTCGAGGCGGATCTCGCCGCGCAGCGGGGCGGGCAGGGGCGTGGGGCGCGCCGGGGCATGGATCGCGGGGCGCGTCGCCAGCAGCTCCAGCAGCCGCTCGGCGGCGCCCGCGGCGCGCTGCACGTCGCCGGCCACCTCGGCGAGTGTCGCCACCGCGCCGGCCGCCAGCACCGCATAGAAGACGAAGGCCGAGAGCTCGCCGGCGGTCATGCTGCCGGCCAGCACCGCCTGGCCCCCCTGCCAGAGCATCACCCCCACCGCGGCGAAGACGGCCAGCAGCGCGCCGCCGGTCAGCCAGGCGCGCTGGCGGGTGCGCGCCACGGCGGTGGCGAAGGCCTCCTCGACCCGCGCGCCGTAGGCTCGGCGATCGCTCGGCTCGTGGGTGAAGGCCTGGACGGTGCGGATGCCCGCCAGGGCCTCGCCGGCGTAGCGCCCGAGCTCGGCCACCCGGTCCTGGCTGGTGCGCGAGAGGCGCCGTACCCGGCGGCCGAACCACAGGATCGGCAGCAGCGTGGCCGGAATGCCCAGCAGCACGATGGCCGAGAGCCACGGCTGGGTCACCACCATCAGCGCCACGGCGCCGGCGAGCATCAGCAGGTTGCGCAGCGCCAGCGAGATCGAGGAGCCGAACAGGCTCTGCAGCACGCTGGTGTCCGCCGTCAGCCGCGAGGCGATCTCCCCGGCGCCGCCGCCCTCTCCGAGGCTGCTCTCGAAGAAGCCGGGCTCCAGGTCGAGCAGGTGATCGAAGACGCGCCGGCGCAGGTCGGCGGCCAGCCGTTCGCCGATCCAGGTGACCAGGTAGTAGCGCAGCGCCGAGGCGATCGCGAGCACCGCCACCACGGCCAGCATGCCGGCAAGGACCCGGTTGAGCTCGCCGGGATCCCGGGCCAGGAAGCCCTGGTCGATCACCAGCCGCAGCCCCTGGCCGAGCAGCAGCACGCTGCCCGCCGCGGCGAGCAGTGCCAGGGCGGCCAGTGCCACGCGCCCGCGGTAGGGGGCGAGCAGCGACAGCAGGCGCAGCAGCACGCGGGGATCGGGGCGGTCGGTCATGGGGTTCTCGCGAGGGTCGCCGGCAGACATTGCCGCGACCATAACAGCCTGCGGGGCGCGGTGCATGGCGCCTACGCCACACCTCCGGCGTCATGACGCTTGATAGGCGTCGCGGGTGCCAACCGTTCATGGGTATAGTGCCGGAAAATCCCATCGACCCGGAGTGCCTCATGAGCGAATCCCTGAAGCTGGGCTGCCCCCACTGCCATGCCATCAATCGCGTCGCGCGATCGCGACTCGATGACGGCCCGACCTGCGGCAAGTGCCGTCGGGCGCTGTTCACCGGGGAGCCGGTGGTGCTGACCGACACGAATTTCTCCGCCCTGGTCGAGCGCAGTGAACTACCGGTGGTGGTGGACTTCTGGGCCAGCTGGTGCGGGCCCTGCAAGATGATGGCGCCGATCTTCGCCGAGGCCGCCCGTGAGCTCGAGCCGCGGCTGCGCTTCGCCAAGCTGAACACCGAGGAGCAGCAGGCGCTGGCGGCACGCTTCGGCATCCGCAGCATTCCCACCCTGATCGTCTTCAGGAACGGTCGGGAAGTCGCCCGCCAGCCGGGGCTGCTGCAGGGGCCGCAGCTGCGCCAGTGGCTGCGGCCCTATCTGGCATAGGGGCCGGCGCAGATCCCCTCGACCGCCCGGCCGCGAGGCTCCCAGGCATCGTCACCACGCAGTTGCGCCCGCGCGCCTTGCCCTCATAGAGCGCTCGGTCGGCGCGCAGCAGGCCGGGGTCCAGGCTGCCCTCGCCTGGCTCGACGCAACTGATGCCCAGCGTGACCGTAAGCGTCAGGATCACGCCGTTGATCTCCAGGGGCTGACGGGACACCGCCTCGCGGATGCGTTCGGCGATACCGCCGGCGGTGATCGAGCAGGCCTGGGGCAGGGCGATGACGAATTCCTCGCCGCCGTAGCGGCCCATGTGGTCGCTGTCGCGCAGCATCGACTGGCAGCGCGCGGCGACCACCCTCAGGGCCAGGTCGCCGACGGCATGGCCGTGCTTGTCGTTGATGGCCTTGAAGTGATCGATATCCACCATGCACAGCGACAGGGGCGTGCCGTCGCGGTGCGCCTCGCATCTTGCCTGCTCGGCCAGCTCGAAGAAGTGTCGCCGGTTGGCGATCCCCGTCAGCTCGTCGGTGCGTGCCATGTGACGCAGACGCCGCTCCAGGGTGCTGCGCTCCTCCAGTTCCGCCGCCAGCTCGCGATTGACCGAGCGTGCGTTGGCCAGGCTGGCGAACTGCGCACGTTGCAGGCGGTGGAGCCGGGTCACGGTCATCCAGCACAGCAGGTTGACGAACCCCAGTAGCAGCAGGCTGTTCGCCAGTATCCCGACGGGCTGCGGCGACCAGAGCCGCATCGCGACGAGCAGCCCGCCGATCAGGAAGGCGTTGCCCGCCAGCATCCAGGGCACCCGGTTAGGGATGAAGAGATACAGCGCCATGCTGGCCGCCACCAGCGAGGCGAGGCTGATCAAGATGCCATCCGGGCGCAGGGGAATGGTCAGCAGCAGCCCGCTGATCCCCAGCAGGCAGGCCAGGTTGACCGGCAGCGGCGCCTGGGCCAGGGCGGGCCGATGGCTGACCGCCAGGGCCAGCAGCAGCAGCATCAGGGCCACGCTGCTCCGCATGGCGAGCAGCAGCCAGAAGTCGTGGCTCGAGCCCAGCAGGCTGTAATCGGTCAGGCCGAAGGCGAGGAAGAGGCCGGCGGCCACCACCAGGGCGTGACGCAGTTGGCAGGCGTCGTGGGCGCGCATGGTGTGGCGGAACAGCGCCTCGCGGGCGGGGTCCCGGAATTCGCCCAGCCAGTCGAGGTCTTCGGTGGTCGTGGCGATAGTGACCATGGACGACCTCCTCGTGGGCCGGCGTCCCTTGTCGGGGCAATGGGCGTCGGGCCGGGTGGGCAGGGAAACTTTTGGCGGGCACGCCGCGGCGTCTGGCCGCAGGGGGATGCCACTGGCCAAGCATGGTGACGAAATCGCGGGACCGCCACCCACCTCGGGCACGTGTCGCCATACGCTGATGCGCCGTGTCGGCGATCGCTTACAGGGAAAGTATGAGCCCTCGGCTAAGTCGGGTGCTTACTTGCGCCTCGCGCCGTCAGTCCTGGCGCTTGAGCTGCTCGCGTAGCTGCTTGGGCACCTGCTTGATGATCAGCCGGTCCCGGTCCTCGTCATATTCCACGCTGGAGCCCAGCAGGTGGGAGTCGAAGCTGATCGATACGCCCCCTGAGCGCCCGGCGAAGCGCCGGAACTGGTTGAGGGTGCGCTTGTCCGGCGGGATCTCCGGGGAGAGGCCATAGTCGGCGTTGCGGATATGCTCATAGAAGGCCTTCGGCTGCTGTTCGTCGAGCACCTCCGAGAGCTCCTCGAGGGTGATCGGCTCGCCGCGGCGCGCCTGGTCGCTGGCGTAGTCGATCAGCGCATCGGTCTTCTCGCGGCTGGCTTCTTCGGGCAGGTCCTCCTGCTCCACGTAGTCGCTGAAGGCCTTGAGCAGGGTGCGGGTCTCGCCCGTGGCGTCCACGCCCTCCGCGGCACCGAGCAGGGCGGCGAAGCCCTCGGCGAGCTTCTTTCCGCCGCGATCCTTGGTCCAGGCAAGGTACTGTTTCGAGGGCGAGTCGCCCTGCCACTGGCGGATATCGAGACGGGCGGCCAGGCTCATCTGCGTCAGGTTGAGCTGGCGCACCGGGACGACGGCGAGGTCGTCGTCGACGCCGAAACCGCTGCGGTGGTGCAGCAGTGCCAGGCTCAGGTAGCGAGCGTCGCCGACGCGCTGGTCGACCATCAAGAGGTCGCCGGAGAGCGTCAGGTGGTCGCCGATCAGCTCGGCGAGGCGCTGGGCCACGTCGCGGCTGAAGGTGGCGAAGTCGCGGCCGCCGTCGAGGAAGTCGGCGAGCTCGGTGGAAAACGGCGAGCTCACCTCGCCCTCGGGCGTGGCGTCGACGAAGTGGCCCCAGGCCTTGGGCTTGGCATTGAAGGCGTCGTTGACGCCGGCCAGCAGGTCGTCCAGCGCCGCCGAGGGGGCGAGTTCCTCGGCGGCGGGCGTCAGGGCCGGCGCCTCGCCGGAGGCCGTGTCGATGCGATGGATGATGCTGTGCAGGATCGGCATGGAAGCTCCGCGGTGAAGGGCGAGGGGGGGAATGATACCCGCCGTGCGCGCCGCTCGATAGCCGCTCGGCGAGTCTAGGCCGCCGGCCGAGACCCGCGCGGTCTATGCTGGGAAATATGCCGAAGGCCTGGGGTGGGCGTCGCCCCGCGCCGGCTTCCAGAGGCTTCAAGCGAGCCCCGACATCGACGCCGGAGGCGGATGCGCATGCGTATCGTGGTAGCCCTGGGCGGCAGTGCCCTGTTGCGGCCAGGCGAGCCCATGACCATCGACAACCAGCGCCACAACGTGCGACGAGTTGCGCGGGGCCTGGCCGAGCTGGCGGGCCAGCACCAGCTGGTGGTGACCCATGGCAACGGCCCCCAGGTGGGGCTGCTGGCCCTCCAGGCCCAGGCCTTCCTGCCGGCGGAGGCCTATCCGCTGGACGTGCTGGATGCCCAGACCGAGGGCATGATCGGCTACCTGATCGAAGCGGAACTGATGAACGAGATGCCGGCCAGCGCCAGCTGCGCGACCCTGCTGACCCGGGTCGAGGTGGATGCCGACGATCCCGCCTTCCTCTTTCCGACCAAGCCCATCGGCCCCGACTACGGGCTCGCCGACATGCATCGCTGGAAGGCCGACAAGGGCTGGGCCTTCATCGAGTCGTCGCCCGGGCGCTGGCGGCGGGTCGTCGCGTCGCCCCTGCCGCGGCGTATCCTGCCCATCGATGTCATCGGTCGGCTGGTGGACGCGGGCGTGGTGGTGATCTGCGCCGGGGGCGGTGGCATTCCCACCGTGCGCGGCGCCGGCGGGCGCCTGGACGGCGTCGAGGCGGTGATCGACAAGGATCACACCTCCGGCCTGCTGGCGACCCGGCTGGACGCCGATGCCCTGCTGCTGCTGACCGACGTGACGGCGGTGTTCGAGGGCTGGGGCGGGCCCGCGCCGAGCCCGCTGCATCGCGTGACCCCCGAGGCGCTCGCCGACCTGTCGTTCGAGCCGGGCTCCATGGGGCCCAAGGTGGCGGCCGCCTGCGAGTTCGTCACCGCCCGCGGCGGGGTCGCCGGCATCGGCGCGCTGGAGGATGCCGGGCGGATCCTCGAGGGTCTGGCCGGCACCCTGATCCAGGCGTGATCGGGGTGGCGCGGTCGGAGCTGTCGCGACCGCACGCGGATGGATCAGGGCTTGAGGCGGTAGCCGCTCTTGAAGATCCACCCCACCATGGCGAGTGCCACCGCCAGGAACAGCAGGATCATCCCCAGGCTGACCAGGGGGCTCACGTCGCTGATGCCATAGAAGCTCCAGCGGAACCCGCTGACCAGGTAGACCACCGGATTGGCCAGGGTCACCGCCTGCCAGAAGGGCGGCAGCATATCGATGGAGTAGAAGGTGCCGCCGAGGAAGGTCAGCGGGGTGATCACCAGCAGCGGCACCAGCTGCAGCTTCTCGAAGCCGTCCGCCCAGATGCCGATGATGAAGCCGAGCAGGCTGAAGGTCACCGCCGTGAGCACCAGGAACACCGCCATCATCAGCGGGTGATCGATGGAGTAGGGCACGAAGAGACGCGCCGTGATCAGCACGATCACGCCGAGGAGCAGCGACTTGGTGGCCGCCGCACCGACATAGCCCACCACCACCTCGACGTAGGACATCGGCGCCGAGAGGATCTCGTAGATCGAGCCCGAGAAGCGCGGGAAGAAGATGCCGAAGGAGGCGTTGGAGACGCTCTGGGTCAGCAGCATCAGCATGATCAGGCCCGGCACGATGAAGGCGCCGTAGCTGATGCCATCCACCTCGCTGATCCGCGTGCCGATGGCCGCGCCGAACACCACGAAGTAGAGCGAGGTGGAGATCACCGGCGAGACGATGCTCTGCAGCATGGTGCGCAGGCTGCGTGCCATCTCGGCAAGGTAGAGGGTCTTGACGGACGTAAGGTTCACGCGCTTCATGTCGATCGACGCTCCTGGACCAGGCTGACGAAGATGTCTTCCAGCGAACTCTGGCGGGTATGCAGGTCCCGCACCCGCACGCCCACCGCCTCGAGGTCGGCGAGCAGCCCGGAGATGGTCGAGCCGTCCTCCTGGCGGGCCGCATCGTAGCTGTAGATCAGCGCCTGGCCCTCGTCGCCGAGCACCAGGCCGTGGCCGGCCAGCGACTCCGGCACCGACGCGAGCGGCTCCTGCAGGTGCAGGGTCAGCTCCTTGTTGCCGAGCTTGTGCATCAGCGTGTGGGTGTTCTCCACCAGCACGATCTCCCCGCGGCGAATCACCCCGATGCGGTCGGCCATCTCCTCGGCCTCCTCGATGTAGTGGGTGGTGAGGATGATCGTCACCCCCTGGTCGCGCAGCCCGCGCACCACCTCCCACATCTCGCGGCGCAGCTCCACGTCCACCCCGGCGGTGGGCTCGTCCAGGAACAGCACCTGGGGGGCGTGGGAGAGCGCCTTGGCGATGAGCACGCGGCGCTTCATGCCGCCGGAGAGCTCCAGCAGCCGGTTGTGGCGCTTCTCCCACAGGGTCAGCGAGCGCAGCACCTGTTCGATGTGCCCCGGATCCTTCGGCTTGCCGAACAGCCCACGACTGAAGCTGACCGTGTCCCACACCGTGGTGAAGGCCTCGTTGGTCAGCTCCTGGGGCACCAGGCCGATCAGCTCGCGGGCGGCGCGATAGTCGCCGACGTTGTCGTGGCCATCCACCAGCACCCGGCCGCGGCTCGCGTTGACCAGCCCGCAGATCACGCTGATCAGGGTCGTCTTGCCGGCGCCGTTGGGACCGAGCAGGGCGAAGATCTCGCCGCGCTGGATCGTCAGGTCGACATCGACCAGCGCCTGGAAGCCGTCGGAAAAGGTCTTCGACAGCCCCTCGACGCGGATCATCGGCGTGTCACTCAAGGGTGATGTCCCCCGTGAAGTCGAGGTCCAGTTCGAGGCCCGCTACCTCGACCGTCACGCGCGCCGGCAGGGTCTCGTCGCCCTTGAGGCGCCCGTCGGCCAGCGCCTGGCGCACGGCCTGCTCGATCTCCTGCTGGGTGTTCACGCCCACGTTCTTCAGCAGCTTGCGGATGCTGTGGTGGAAGGTGTCGTCGTTCATCGAAGGGCTCCTCCTGCGTCGGTGACCTGCCATCATCCTTCACGTCATACAGGTACTGTACAAGAAAAAAGCCGCGCATGGGCTCCATGCGCGGCTTCTCACAGTCAGTAGCCGGGTGGCCTTAGCTGCGGCTGGTGATCTCCAGCAGGTGATAGCCGAACTGGGTCTTCACCGGGCCGTGGACCTGGCCCACTTCGCCCTCGAACACCACCTTGTCGAACTCCGGCACCATCTGGCCCGGGCCGAAGGTGCCGAGCTCGCCGCCCTGGCGGCCGGACGGGCAGTTGGAGTGCTCGCGAGCGACCTCGGCGAAGTCGCGACCGCCCTCGATCTCGGCCTTGAGTTCGTTACACTTCGCTTCGCTGTCCACCAGGATATGACGTGCGCTTGCCTGAGCCATGTTGCTCTCCTCGACGATCGGCAGGGATGCCGGTTGATGATGCGGCGAGCATATCACGCCACCCCTCATGGGTGCCCCCGAGAACTGGTTCCCGTTTACCGTGGGTGACATTCGGGCAGCGGTCTCGTGGGCTGTCTGCCTTCGTCCTGAACGAGCGGGAAAGGGCGATGGGCGCTTGTCCCTCCCCGTCGTTTCGCCGCCTCCATGCCGGCTGGCGTGTCAGGCCGTCGAGCGTTTCGTCACCGGGCGTAATTGCAGCAGGTACGCAAGCTCGTGCTCAAACGCCCATTCGATGTCATGGGGGCCACTCCCGAACGCGTCCTCGCACCGGGCAACCAGACCATGCAGCGCCGCCAGTTTTGCTGCATCCAGGCAGGGATGCTCGACTAGGTGCTCGGCGACGGCCTCCTTGCGGGTCAGGCCCCCGGCCATCCGCTGGATACGGATGTCCTTGACGCCTGCGCGGCATTCGATCAGGCGTCCGGCACGATCCATGCGATAGCAGTCGGGGATGACAAGCCCCTGGACAACCGCTTCACCCAGCCCCCACACGGCCTCGATGACACGCTCGTCCTGTCCGGTCACCGGGTGGCAGGTGAACAGCACGCCGGCCACCTCCGCGTCGACAAGACGCTGAATGATCACGCCCAGGCGGATGTCCGTATCTACTCCCACGCGGTCGCGATACGCTCGGGCAGACGCCGTCCACGCCGATGCCCGGACCCCCCGAACGGCGTCCGTCACGGCCTCGACCCCCATGACGTTGAGGACGGTGGCATGCTGTCCGGCGAAGCTCGCATCACCCGA
>JAWWBV010000029.1:0-12901 GCA_033720795.1 Halomonas sp.
ACCAAGGGCGGCCTCCAGCGGTCCGGCGGCGAAGAACAGCCAGCGGTAGTAGTCGGCCCGCTCGGCGGGCGGCGGCGCCAGCCCGGCCTCGGGAAAGGTGTCGGCGAGGTAGGCGCAGATCGCGGCGGCCTCGGTGACCACCACGTCGCCGTGGCGGATCGCCGGCACCTTGCCCATGGGGTTGAGCGCCAGGTAGTCGGGCGACTTCATCGTGGTGCCGTAGTCGAGCACCACGGTGCGGTAGGAGACCCCGAGCTCCTCGAGCATCCAGTGGACGATGCCGCCCCGGGAGAGCGGATTGGTGTAGAAGATCAGCTCACCCGACGCCCGCGGGGCGGGATCGGCCAGTGACGCGGGAGGCAGCGCGATGTCGGGCGGCAGCACATAGCCCTGGCCAGCCTCGTTGACGACCTCGACCCCCACCGCCCGCAGCGTGGCGATGTCCTGATAAAGGGACCGCAGGGTGATGCCCAACAGCTCGGCAAGCTCGGGTCCGCCGATCGGGTCCGTGCGGTGGCGCAACACCCGGATCAGGGCTTGCAGGCGGGTCGTGCGGGACATGGCTGGCTCCTTGCGTGCCTGGCACGCGTCGCTCTCGTTTGACGGCGGGGCATCTTGCCGTCGCCGGTCGTTCGGGTCGATTCTGGTCTGCCATGCGCCTCGCGGCAACGGCCACACGGTAGTGAGCGTGGCGCCATCATGCCTTCACCAGGGGGCCAGCGCCAGATGCCCCGGTCCAGAAAGCGCAGGCCCTCGGGGCTGCACCAGAATCCGGGAGGCGAAGGACGAGGGGCCCGACTCAACGCCCCTGGGCACCTCGACGCAGCCAGTCATGCACGAAGACCAGCTTGCGGCGGGCGATATCCGACAGCACGAAGGGGTAGAGATCGGAGAGTCCCATGGAGCGGTTGACGTGGTTGACCCCCGCCACCAGCGTGGCCGCGACATGGATCAGACGCTCGGCGTCTGGCTCCACGTAGGGGTCCCAGCCGGCGCTCGGCAGTTCCGGCGAGGAGAGGCCCGCCGCGACGAAGCTGTCGGTGATATCGGTCAGGTGCAACAGGTGGGCGGCGGTCTCGGCCCAGTCCTCATGGGGATGCGCGGAGGCATAGGAGGTCAGGAAGCTCATCCGCCAGCCGGGCGGCGGGCCGTTATGGTAATGGCGCTGGAGCGCGGCGGGATAATCCGCCCGCTCATCGCCGAACATCTCCCGGAAGGCCGCCAGGAAATCCTCCCGCAGGCTGAGACGCCACCAGAGCATATGCGCGATCTCATGGCGCATGTGGCCGATCATGGTGCGGTAGGGCTCTTCCAGGGCCTCTCGACGGGTGATGCTCAGGACCGGGTCTGCCTCGGCCACGCTGATCGTCACCACGCCCCCGACATGGCCCATGGGCACCGGGGTCGGGCCCTCGGCCAGCATGTGAAACACGGGACGAGCGCCGGGATCCTCGGGTCGGAACCAGTGCCAGCGGCCCAGATTGTCGAGCACCCAGCGCTTGGCCGCCTCGGTCTGTGCCCAGTTGGGCATGGCATTGGGGATGGCGGGGTCCGGTGCCAGCTCGGTCATCGCACAGGACCGGCAGAAGGCGCCCTGTTCGGGCGCGATCCAGTTGCAGCCGATGACCTCGCGGTTGGCACAGAAGGGCGGCATGGGCAGGAAGGTCCTGGCCTGCGGGTCATAGGCCACGGGCGTACCGTCGGCGGTGGCGAGGTTGTCGAACCAGATGGATCCGGCACCGACCGGGTTGGCAAAGACACGCATGAGGCAGGAACTCCGTGGGCACGACGGGCCAGGTGGCACGACGCAATGCCGTTGCATCCTGCTCCTTCCGGTTTCCCCGATCAACCGTCCGGAGGGTGACGCCCGGCAGGACCCGAACGCGCCGCCTGGGAGGTGACGAGGGACGGCGGGGGCCATCCCTCGTCACCTTCATCGTAGGCGTCGAAGCGTGAGCGTGCCCGCCGCTCCGTCATGTCGAGGGCATCAGATCTCGAAGCCCAGGCCGAAGTCCTCGGCGCCGATCGCCATCAGCGTCTCGCCCCCCGCCTCGATGGCGGCCTTGTGGGCGCGGGTCCGCGGCAGCAGGCGCTGGTAGTAGAAGCGCGCGGTATCGAGCTTGGCGCGGTAGAAGGCGGCCTCGTCCCCGCCCTCGGCCAGGGCGGCGCGGGCCTGCCGGGCGGCCCGGGCGAAGAGGTAGGCCAGGGTCACGTAGCCCGCGTACATCAGGTAGTCGACGCTGGCCGCGCCGACCTCCTCGCGATCGCTCATGGCCTTCATGCCCACGCCCATGGTCAGCTCGCCCCACTCCCGGTTCAGCTTGGCCAGCGGGCGCACGAACTCGGCGAGCTCGGCGTTGGCCTCCTCGGCCTGGCAGAACCGGTGGATCTCCCCGGTGAAGACCTTGAGGGTCTCGCCCTGGCTCATCAGCACCTTGCGGCCGAGCAGGTCGAGGGCCTGGATACCGGTGGTGCCCTCGTAGAGGCGGGTGATGCGCGCGTCGCGCACCAGCTGCTCCATGCCCCACTCCTGGATGAAGCCGTGGCCACCGAAGACCTGCACCCCCTCGTTGGTGGCCTCGAAGCCGACCTCGGTGAGGAAGGCCTTGACGATGGGCGTCAGCAGGCCGAGCAGGGTCTCGGCGCGTTCCTTCTCCGCGGCGTCGGTCCCGTGCTCGACCAGGTCGATCATCTGCGCGGTATAGAGCACCAGCATCCGGCCGCCCTCGGCGAAGGCCTTCTGGGTCAGCAGCATGCGGCGCACGTCCGGGTGGACGATGATCGGGTCGGCGGGCTTCTCCGGGGCCTTGGGGCCGGCCAGCGCGCGCATCTGCAGGCGGTCGCGGGCGTAGGCCAGGGCGTTCTGGAAGCTCGCCTCGGTGAGGCCGAGCCCCTGGATGCCCACGCCGATGCGCGCGGCGTTCATCATGGTGAACATGCAGGCCAGGCCCTGGTGGGGCGCGCCCACCAGGAAGCCGCGGGCGGCATCGAAGTTCATCACGCAGGTGGCGTTGCCGTGGATGCCCATCTTGTGCTCCAGCGAGCCGCAGGTGACGCCGTTGCGCTCCCCGGGGTTGCCGTCACCGTCGGGGAGGAACTTCGGCACCACGAACAGCGAGATGCCCTTGGAGCCCGCCGGAGCGTCCGGCAGCTTGGCCAGCACCAGGTGGACGATGTTCTCGGCCAGGTCGTGCTCGCCGGCGGAGATGAAGATCTTGGTGCCGGTGATCGCATGGCTGCCGTCGTCATGGGGCACGGCGCGGGTCTTGATCAGCCCCAGGTCGGTGCCGCAGTGGGGCTCGGTCAGGCACATGGTGCCGGTCCAGGTGCCCTCGACCAGCTTGGTCAGGTAGGTGGCCTTCTGCGCCTCGCTGCCGTGGTGGCGCAGGGCGTCGGCGGCGCCGTGGGAGAGCCCCGGGTACATGCCCCAGGCCAGGTTGGTGGCGCAGATCATCTCGTTGAGCACCATGCCGAGCGAGGCCGGCAGACCCTGGCCGCCGTGCTCCGCCTCGGCGGCGAGCCCCGGCCAGCCGCCCTCCACGTACTGGGCGTAGGCCTGCTTGAAGCCCTTCGGCGCCTTCACCTCGCCGCCCTCCAGCCGGCAGCCCTCGCGGTCGCCGCTCTGGTTCAGCGGCAGCAGCACCTCGCGGGCGAAGCGCGCACCCTCCTCCAGGATGGCGTCCACCACGTCGGGGGTGGCCTCCTCGCCGCCCGGCAGGCGCGCATAGTGGGCCGGGTAGTCGAGCATCTCGTCCATCACGAAGCGCAGGTCGCGCAGGGGGGCCTGGTAGTCGGGCATCTCGTCTCTCCTGGATATCGGGCGCCTGGCATCAGGTGGAAAAGCGGCGCCGGCCACTTTCAAACGTGTGTTTGAAAATATCCACCCGCCAGCCATGAGTCAAGCGTTCGTTTCACTCCCGAATCGGATCCCGCTCACTCGCCTTGTCTCCTGGCCAAGTGTCCGCCGATGTCGAGGATGCCACCGCAACGGACACACCAGGCTGAGGCGCGTAGACTCACAACACCACGCCTGTTACGGGAACCCTCGCGGCATGTTCGATTTCAAGGAACTCGAGGCCTTTGTCTGGATCGTGCGACTGGGATCCTTCCGCCTGGCCGCCCAGCACCTGCACGTGACTCAGCCGTCCATCTCGGACCGGATCAACAAATTGGAGATGCTGATCGGCGAGCGCCTGCTGGATCGCTCGCAGCGCCCCATCAAACCGACGGCGAAGGGGCGCACCTTCCTGCGCCATGCGGAGGGGCTGCTGGAGGCCCGGCAGGAGGCGCTGACCATGCTGGAGGTCGCGACACCCTTCAGCGGCGTCCTGCGCCTCGGCGTGGTCGAGACCGTCGCCCACAGCTGGCTGCCCGACTTCCTGACGGAACTGGCCCGGCGCTTTCCCGAGATGACCCTGGAGCTGGAGGTCGACAGTTCACCGGGGCTCGCCGAGAAGCTGCGCCAGAACGACATCGACATGGCCTTCCTGATGGGGCCGGTCAACACCGACAATGTGCTCACCCGCTTTCTCTGCCACTACACCATGGGCCTGGTGACCAGTCCGGCCCTGGGGCTGGACCCCGATGCCTTCTCGCTGCACCGAATCGGCAACACCCCCCTGATCACCTTCGCCCGTCATACCCGCCCCTATCACGAGCTGGGCTCGATCCTGCACCAGCAGGGGCTCGACGACATCAAGCTGCACTGCTCCAGCTCGCTGTGGACCATCGTGCGCATGACACTCGACGGGATCGGCATCGGTGCCATCCCGCCCCGCATCGTCGCCCAGGAACTGTCGGACGGGACGCTGGTCGAGCTGCCCTGCAAGCTGCCGGCCCTGACGTTCACCGCCTGCTGGCCCCGTCACCTCAACAGTGCCCTGGCGGATGGCATCACGGAGCTCGCCATCGAGATCGCCCAGCGTGACCAGGCGACCCATGAAGCACGCTGGAAACCCGCAACTCAAGCCCTATAAAAGGTTTTTCCGATCATTATATATAGCAATAATCGATTGGATTTATCATGCGATGATTTCTAGGGTTAAGGACATTCCACAACGACTACAAGCCAAAGGGATGTCATGACCGAATTCTCGCTTCCGGCCACGGCCGGACCGCAGGAGATCCGCGAGGCGATTCGACGCGGCGACTGGACCCGTCACACCAGCGGTGCGGCGCCGGGCTTCGCCCAGGCGAACCTGGTGATCCTCCCGGCCCAGTACGCCGATGATTTCATCCGCTTCTGCCTCATGAACCCGCGACCCTGCCCGGTGCTCGACGTCACCCGTCCGGGGGATCCGTGCCCCCGCTCGCTGGGCGACGGGATCGACCTGCGCCACGACCTGCCCCGCTACCGGCTCTATCGCCATGGCGAACTCGACGGCGAGTGCACCGACATCGCCGATCACTGGCAGGACGATTTCGTCAGCTTCTCGATCGGCTGCTCCTTCTCCTTCGAGGAGGCCCTGCTCAACGACGGCCTCGACGTGCGCCACATCCAGCACGGGCGCAACGTGCCGATGTACCGCACCAACCGGCCGCTCACGCCCAGCGGCCCCTTCCGCGGCGAGCTGGTGGTCTCGATGCGCCCCTTCCCCGCCGAGCAGGCGATCCGCGCCATCCAGATCACCACCGACATGCCCAAGGTGCATGGCGCACCGGTGCATATCGGCAACCCTGCCCTGATCGGGATCGACGACCTGGCCACGCCCGACTTCGGCGAGCCTCCGGTGATTCACGACGACGACCTGCCCGTGTTCTGGGCCTGCGGCGTGACCCCCCAGCTGGCCATCGAGCAGGCGAAGCTGCCCTTCGTGATCACCCACAGTCCCGGTCACATGCTGATCACCGATGTTCCCAACCAGCGGCTCAAGTTCAGTTGATCCACTGACGACTCGCACAATACGGTTTCCACTCCCGGGGAGCGTCTGACCCGACCCTCAGGCGCAGGTACCACCCAGAACGACAAGACCAACAACGAGGAAGATGATGATGACCCACTCCCGAACTCCCTCCCGCCTGATTCCCGCCCTGCTGGGACTCGGCATGCTCGGCGTGAGCGCGATGTCGCATGCCGAGACCTCGCTCAACGTGGTTGGCAGCTGGAGCAGCCTCGAGCTTCACCGCCAGTTCGAGAAGCCCTTCTGGGGCGAGACGCTGCCCGCCAAGAGCGACGGCGAGATCGTCACCCAGGTCACCACCCACGACCAGATGGGCATTCCCGGCAGCGACGTCTATCGCTACCTGGGCGATGGCCTCTTCGATGTCGGCATGACCGTGGCCGACTACACCGTGGGCGATGCGCCGGAGCTCGAGGGCCTCGACCTGCCGATGATGGCCGTCGATGTCGAGACCGCCGAACAGGTCGCCGAGGCGTTCCGTCCACTGGCCGAATCGACCATGAACCAGCGCTTCAACAGCCATGTGCTGGCCATCGTGCCCTATCCCTCCCAGGTCCTGTTCTGCAATACGCCGATCGAGGGCATCGAGGACCTCACCGACAAGAAGGTCCGCGCCAGCGGCCGCTCGACCGGCGAGTTCATCGAGGCCCTGGGGGCCCAGAGCCTCAACATCGCCTTCAACGAGGTGCCGGGCTCCCTGGAGCGCGGCGTGATCGACTGCGCGGTGACCGGTTCGCTCTCCGGCTACAGCGCGGGCTGGCATGAGGTCTCCAGTCACCTGCTGTCGCTGCCGATGGGCGGCTGGGACTACGTGGTCACGGCCATCAACCTCGACAAGTGGAACGGTCTCGATGCCGCCACCCAGGAGCTGATCCAGTCGAGCCTCGACAGCGAGTTCGTTGAGCCGGTCTGGGCCAACGCCCGCACCGAGACGGCCCGCGGCATCGCCTGCCTGACCGGCCAGGGCGAATGCCCGCTGGGTGACCCCGCCGGCATGACCCTCGTGGAAGCCGGTGAGGACGACATGGCCCGTGCGCGCCAGGCCCTCGAGGAGCAGGTCCTGCCGGCCTGGTCATCGCGCGTCGATGCCGATACCCGCCAGGCCTGGAACGACAGCGTCGGCCAGGTGGTCGGCCTGACCGCTGCCGCTCCCTGAGCCCGCTGCCGTCCCGCCGCGGCGGGGCGGCACAGCCTTCGAGGTACATCTTCATGACGACTACGATCCACGCCCTCGACGCCGTGGTCAGCGCCACGCGTTGGGTTTCACGCCTCGCGGCCCGGCTGATGGGGCTCGCCCTGCTCGCGGTGGTGCTGTTCATCGGGGCCGAGATCCTGATGCGACAGCTCGTCGGCCATGCCCTCTCCGGGGTGCATGAATACTCCGGCTACGTGCTGGCGGTGCTGTCCGCCTGGGGCATCTCGCACACGCTGCTGGAGCGCGCCCATATCCGTATCGATGTGGTGCATGGACAGCTCTCGCCGCGCTCGCGCCAGATGCTCGACATCATCGCCCTGCTGGCTTTGAACCTGGTGGCCTGGACCATCGCCATCAACGCCTACCCGGTGCTGGCGAAGTCGCTCGCCAACCAGTCCACCGCCAATACGCCGCTGGCCACCCCGCTGTGGATCCCGCAGGCGTTCTGGCTCGCCGGCTACGTCTGGTTCGCGATCACCACCAGCGTACTCGGTCTGCGCGTGCTGGCCGCCCTGTTCGCTCGCGACGCCGCCACCATCGAGGCCCTGGCCGGCCCGGACAAGGGCGAGACCGCCGAGGAGGCCCACTGATGCTTGCCTACCTTTCCATCGGCATCCTGAGCCTGCTGCTGGCCGGCATTCCGGTTGCCGTGACCCTGTTCCTGCTGGCCTTCGGGATCGACCAGTTCTTCTCCTTCTTCCCCCTGACCAAGGCGCTCGGCCAGAACCTCTGGTCCGCCGCCGACTCCTTCCTGCTGATCGCCATCCCGCTCTTCGTGCTGATGGGCGAGATCATCGTCCGGGCCGGGATCGCCGAGAAGGCCTACCGGGCCATGGACCACTGGCTGTCCTGGCTCCCCGGCGGCCTGCTCCACGCCAACATCACCACCTCGGCGCTGTTCTCCGCGACCTCGGGCTCCTCGGTGGCCACGGCCGCCACGGTCTCCACGGTGGCCCTGCCCCAGGGCAAGACCCTGGGCTACGACGCCAGGCTGTTCTGCGGCAGCATCGCGGCGGGCGGTACGCTCGGCATCCTGATCCCGCCGTCGATCAACCTGATCGTCTACGGCTTCCTGACCGAGACCTCGATCCCCCAGCTCTTCATGGCGGGGCTGGTCCCGGGGCTGGGCCTGGCGCTGCTGTTCATGATCGCCTCGCTGCTGCTGTGCCTGTGGAAGCCGTCGCTGGGTGGGCCGAGCACCGTGGCCTCCTGGAGCACGCGCCTCAACAGCCTGAAGTTCCTGCTGCCGCTGCTGGTGCTCTTCCTGGTGATCGTCGGCTCGATCTACCTGGGCTGGGCGACCCCCACCGAGGCCGCCGCGATCGGCGTGATCGCCTCCCTGGGGCTGGCCGCGCAGAACCGTCAGCTGAACCGCAGGATGGTGATGGCGGCGCTGGACGGGACCATCAAGACCAGCTCGATGATCCTGTTCATCATCCTGGCGGCCTCCTTTCTCAACTTCGCCCTGGCCTCCTCCGGCATGGTCCAGCAGCTCACCGGCCTGCTGAACGCCTACGAGCTGTCGCCCTTCGCGCTGCTGATGGCGGTGATCGCCCTGTTCATCGTGCTGGGCTTCTTCATCGAGACGCTGTCGCTGATGGTCATCACCATTCCCATCGTCACGCCCCTGATCGTCGCCGCCGGCTTCGACAAGGTGTGGTTCGGCATCGTGATGATCCTGTTCGTGGAGCTGGCCCTGATCACCCCGCCGGTGGGGCTCAACCTCTACATCGTCCAGGCGTCGCGCCGGGGCGAGGCCTTCTCCGACGTGATCGTCGGCACCCTGCCCTACCTCGCGGCCATGCTGGTGATGGCGGCGCTGCTGGTGGCCTTCCCGTCCATCGCCCTGTGGCTGCCGGCCTCCCTGAGCCAATGATCCACCGACTGTCCCCGGAGACCCGTTCATGCTGACCTTCACCCACGACGGCGGCACCTTCCGCCTGACCCCCGAGCACCTGGCCATCGCCGGCTGGGCCGGCCGCGACCAGGCCGGGGTGCGCCACCATATCGAGGAGCTCGCGGAACTCGGGGTACAGCCGCCCTCGGCCACCCCGCTCTTCTACCGCGTCGGCCGCGAGCAGCTGACCCAGCACGATATCGTGCAGATGCTCGGGGGGCATGGCTCGGGGGAGGTGGAGGCCTGCCTGGTGAGCGACCCCGAGGGGATCCTCTGGGTCACGGTGGCCTCCGACCACACCGACCGGAAGCTCGAGGCGGTGGGCGTGGCCGAATCGAAGCAGCTGTGCGCCAAGCCGGTCGCCCGGGAGGCCTGGCGCTTCGACGAGGTGCGGCGGCACTGGGACCAGATCGAGCTGTCCAGCGTGATCGAGGAGGACGGCCAGGCCGTCACCTATCAGCTCGGGACCCTGGCGGAGCTGCTGGATGTGCCGACCCTGCTCGCGCAGCTGCCGGCCCCCCTGGCATCCAACGGCGCCCTGGCGCCGGGCTGTGTGCTGCTCTGTGGCACGGTGCCCACCCGGGGTGGGATCCGTCCCAGCCGGCATTTCAGCATGTCGCTGCACGATCCGGTGCTCGGCCGGACCCTGCGCCACGCCTATCACATCGAGGAACTCGAGGTCGTCCAGTGAGTGACGCGCCCCGCGCCCGGATCGACCCTCACGACAGTGGAGTCTTCACATGCCCAGATTGATGCTTAACGCCGACATGGGAGAGAGCTTCGGCCCCTGGAAGATGGGGACCGACCACGAACTCATGAAGGTCGTGGACCTGGCCAACGTGGCCTGCGGTTTCCATGCCTCCGACCCGGACACCATCCGCGCCACGGTGCGCCTCGCGGCCTCCCACGGCGTCACCGTCGGGGCCCACCCGGCCTACCCCGATCTGGTCGGCTTCGGTCGTCGTTCCATGGCCTGCTCGGGCGAGGAGATCGAGAACATGCTCCTCTACCAGGCCGGCGCCCTGGCGGCCCTGTGTCGGGCGGAGGGGGCCCGCCTGGGGTACGTGAAGCCCCATGGCGCCCTCTACAACGACATGATGCGCGACCCCGAGACGCTGTCGGCGGTGATGCGGGCCCTGGCGCTGCTCGACGCCGACCTGCCGCTGATGGTGATGGCGACCCGGGACACCTCGATGGCCGAAACCCTCGCCGCGAAGCATGGCGTGACGCTCTGGCGGGAAGCCTTCGCGGATCGCGCCTACGATGCCGAGGGCCGGCTGGTCAGCCGCCGGGAGCCCGGCGCGGTCCATCATGACGCCGAGACGATCATCGACCAGGCCCGTCGCATCGCCAGCGGCCTGCCGCTGACCGCCTCGGACGGCAGCGACCTGATCCTGTCGGCCGACACCCTCTGCGTGCATGGCGACAACCCGGAGTCCATCGCCGCCATCCGCGCGATTCGCGACTCCCTCGACGACGTGGAGCGCCGGGCATGAGACACCCCAGATTGGAAAACGCCGGGGTCGATGCCTGGCTGGTCCGGCTCTTCGACCGCATCGACGAGGCCAACATGCCCTGGCTGATGGCCCTCTGCGATCGTTGCGAGCAGGCCTTCGGCGAGGCACTGGTGGACCTGGTGCCCTCCTATACCACGCTGCTCGTGCAGTACCGGCCGCAGCAGCTGACGGCGTCCCAGGCCCGGGCCCTGCTGGCCGACCTCCTCGCCGACCTGACCCCCGACGAGGCCGCCGCGGCGGGCGAGACCAAGGAGATTCCCGTCTGGTACGACGCGAGCGTGGGGCCCGAGCTCGCGCGGCTGGAGGCGGAGAAGGGCCTGAGCCGCGATCAGGTGATCGAGATCCACAGCGGTCACGAGTACCGCGTCTTCGCCCTCGGCTTCGCCCCGGGATTCGGCTTCATGGGCAGCGTCGACCCGCGCCTCGAGACGCCTCGGCTGGCCACGCCCCGCAAGCGGGTGCCGGCCGGCAGCGTGGCGCTGGCCGGCCGCCAGACCTCCGCCTATCCCCGGGTCTCGCCGGGAGGCTGGAACCTGCTCGGGCGCACCCCGGTGACCCTGTTCGACCCCTCGAGGGAGCGCATGAGCTTCCTGCAGGTGGGCGACCGGGTACGCTTCGTCGCCATCGGGCGCGAGGAGTTCGAGCGCCTGGGCGGGGACACGACCCCCGTGGCACCGGTTAAGGAGGAGCGATCATGACGACACGGACCCTCGGCACGCTGCGGGTGGAGAAGGCGGGGCCGCTCGCCACGCTCCAGGATCCCGGCCGCTTCGGCGTCCGCCGGCTGGGCGTCACCCAGGGCGGGCCGGCCGACCTGCACGCCTTCGCCTGGGCCAACCACCTGCTGGGCAATGCCTGGGAGGCCGCGGTACTGGAGATCACCCTCGGCGGCCTCACCCTGGTCGCCGACCAGGACACCCGGCTGGCCCTGTGCGGGGCCGACCTCTCGGCCACGCTCGACGGCGCCTCCCTGTCGCCGTGGCAGGCCTTCACCCTGCCGAAGGGCAAGGCCCTGAGCTTCGGTACGCCGGTCTCCGGGGTCCGCGCCTACCTCGCCGTGGGCGGCGGCTTCCACGCCGAACCCGTGCTGGGCAGCCTCGCCTGCGTAACCCGCGAGGGACTCGGCGGCCATCACGGCAACGGCACGCCGCTGGCCACCGACGATCGGCTGACCTTCGCCAAGGAGGCGGCGACGGCGACCGGCGGCAGCCGCGAGGTGCCGGCGGAGGAGCGGATCGACTACCGTCAGCCCGCCACCCTGGCGCTGGTGCCCGGCGCGCAGATCGCCGACTTCACCGGGGAGAGCACCTTTCGCGCCTTCCACGCCGACTGGACCGTCGATACCCGCACCGACCGCATGGGGGTCCGCTTGACGGGACCCCGGCTCGACTGCCGACTCGAGACGATGATCTCCGAGGGCATCGCCCTGGGAGCCGTCCAGGTACCGCCCGACGGCCAGCCGATCGCCCTGCTCAACGACCGCCAGACCATCGGGGGCTACCCTCGCCTCGGCACCCTGACGCCCATGGCCTGCTCGCGCCTCGCCCAGTGCCATCCCGGCCAGAAGGTCCGACTCCGGCCGGTGGCGCTGAGCCGTGCCCAGGCCGACTACCTGCGCCAGCTCCAGGCGTTCCAGGCCCCCGTCGCATCCCGTGGGTGAGCCCGGACGGAGGATGACCGGCCCCGGGCCGGTCGTCCTACCCGCCCCCACACAGGAGAGTTGTCATGCCAGAGTCGACACTGATCAGCGAGGGCCTGTCCCTGATGGCCCTCGGCATGGGCTTCGTCTTCGTCTTCCTCAGCGTGCTGGTCGTCACCACCACCCTGATGTCGAAGGCCATCGGTCGCTGCTTTCCCGAGCCCCCGGCCCCGGCGCGACGCCAGGCCCCGACGACCGCCGACGAGGACGAGCTGAGGGTGGTCATTTCCGCCGCCCTGCACCGCTTCCGCAAGCGCCACTGAGCCGGCTACGAGGCGCCCCCGACGGGGCCACCCGGCCAGCCCCCCACGACACCGCGACGAGATCGCCGGAGGAATTCCCATGAGTGACACCCCCCATCCGTCGAGCGACGCCGACGTCTATACCATCACGCTCAACGGCAAGCAGTACGTGGTCGAGGTCCGCGACGGTGGCGAGCCGACGAGCGCCTCCCCCTCCGCCCCCCCGGCCCCGGTGGGGCCCTCGGGCGAGGCGATCACCGCGCCGCTGGCCGGCAACATCTTCAAGGTCAACGTGCGCGAGGGGGACAGTGTCGCCGAGGGCGACGTGGTGATCATCCTCGAGGCCATGAAGATGGAGACCGAGGTGCGCGCGGCGAGTGCCGGCACCGTGTCCGCCGTCAAGGTCGGCGAGGGCGACAGCGTCGCCGTCGGTGATGTCCTGATCGAGCTC
>JAWWBV010000030.1:0-12852 GCA_033720795.1 Halomonas sp.
GACAGCGCCACCAACCTGGCCAACGACCCCTACTACCTGGACAACCACCTCAAGGAGGTCGTCGCCCGGCGCACCCGCGAGGGCCAGGTGGAGGTGCTCGGCCTCGGCGTGGGCCTGGATCTGAGCCCCTTCTACCGCCGCTGCCTGGCCACCGACATGGCCCAGGCGCTGGACACCCATCTGTTCGACGAGATCGTCGAGCTGATCGGCGGCCGCCACCGGCGCTGATCCTCGACGCCTGACTTTCCAGAGGAGAGCCCCATGCCCGTCAAGGTCATCGACATCGGCCACGATCCCGACACGCGCACCCATCGGCGCCTGGCCGACCTGCCGGACCGCGTGATCGAGGGCGACCCGCACCACGAATCCACGCTGAACTTCCAGAGCCCCGACGGCCGGCTGATCGCCGGTACCTGGACCAGCACCCCCGGCAGGTGGCACGCCTTCACCGATCGCGACGAGTTCTGCTACATCCTCGAGGGCCACGTGCGCCTGATCGCCGAGGACGGCAGCGCCCAGACCTATCGCACCGGCGACGCCTTCCTGATTCCCGACGGCTTCCGCGGCGACTGGGAGGTGATCGAGACGACCACCAAGCACTTCGTGATCCGCCACCACGACAGCGACTGACGACGGAGAAAGCGCATGGCCAAGACCCGCATGGTGACCCAGTTTGGCATGGGCACCTCGATCCGCAGCCGCGACTACACCGAGGCCGCCGCCCGGGCGATCCGCGATGCCCTGTGGCACAACTCGCTCAACGTCGCCGACGCCTTCGGCTTCCCCAAGGAGGCCATGCTGATCGACGTCGAGATCGGGGTGCAGGACCCCGCCGCCGTCGACCCGGCGGCCCTGCTTCGCATCTTTCCCTACGGCCAGCCGTCGGTGCGCCTGGTCAAGGGCGGGCTTGACGTGGACAAACCCGACGGCAGCGGTACCAGCGTGATCGCCAACGCCGCCATCGTCGTCTCCTTCGACATGGAGCCCGATCATGACTGAGCGTCGCATCATCCTGGAGATGGGCACCGGCAACGACCTCTACGGCGAGGACTACACCAAGGCGGCCTGCCGCGCCGTGCACGACGCCCTGCACCACTCCTCCATCGTGCTCTTCAAGTCGCTGGGCATCGACCATCGCGAGATGCGGGTTCAGGTGACCATCGGCGTGCAGGAACCCGAGCGGGTCGACGCCGCGGTGGTGGCCGCCGAGCTGCCTCGCGGCCGCGCCGAGGTGCGCGTGGTGCACGGCGGGCTCAACGTCCACGACCCCGTGCAGGAGACCACCCATGTGGTGGCCACCGCGGCCATCGCCGCCCTGCTGCCCCTCGAGGAGGGCGCCTGGCGGCTCTGCGACGCCGACCGCTGAGTTACCCGCCGGATGTCCTGCCCTATCAGGGGGGCGTGCAGGAAGCGCTGCGGCGCGAGCGCCTCGACGCGTGTGCGACCAGGTGGGTGAAGCCCTCGCCCTCCAGGGCCCGGTACAGGCGCCGACTGAGGCTCAGCGGGTCGCGCAGCGAACGCGTCTCGGGGAAATACAGGGCGCCCTTGAGCCCCTCGGCGCTCAGCTCGGGCTCCAGGCCCCGCACGTCCCCCGGGCCGAGCGCCTCGCAGGCCACGCCATCGGCGCGCTTCGTCTCGGCCATGGCCTCCAGTGCCGACGCCGAACATGAGCCGTCTCGAACGACCTGCAGACAGCCAGCGGCCCGATAGAGCCGTTCGCCACCGAGCTCATCGAGCAACGCATGCTGACCCGTGATCGCCTCGTCGATCAGGCGCACCAGGTCGGCCTTGTGACGCGCGAAACTCGCCGGCCGGGCGGCAACGCAGGAACCGCCAGCCGAAGCCGGCCAGGGCCGGTGTGTAGCCCGGATCGCTGGCGATGGAGCGGTCGCGGCGGGCCAGTATGGCCGGCAGTTGCCGGAGGGTCTCCAGGCTGGCCATGGGCACCGTGGCGTAGTTGGCAACCAGGCCGGCGTTGCCGAAGGAGGTGCCCTCCCCCGGCGGCTCGGGATCCACGAGCCGGACGTCGTGGCCTCGCGCGCGAAGGGCATGGCTGACCGAGAGCCCGACGATCCCCGCGCCGTTCACAGCGATGGTGGGCATGCGTGCAATCCTTGAACGGAACGGGTGATGTGACCCCCTCCAGAGCTGCACAGGCTATAGTGCAGCGATCAGGGGGGTGCGTGAGCCTGGTTCAGGCAGAGGGAAGCCGCCGAAGCACTTCTTCGAGAGTTGGGTATCCCGAATCCAAGCATGATCGCGGCAGGAAGCAATGAAGCAATCGTCCAGACCGTTTCGTCGGGCACAGGAATCAGCCTGGTGCCCCGCATCTGTGCCAGGGTCCAGATGAGACTGGGTAGGCAGGTAAAGCTCGACAGGCCGACAATCCGACGGCAACGCTATCGCGTTTGCCTGCCACACCGAACCGTTGACCAAGCGGCCAGCGTCTTCGAGGCCCTGTTGCCGAAAATGACGACCGGTGATACTTCCCCCCTCCCGCTGACGTACCCCGCAGGGAAGCGTCTTGCCGTCAGGGGGAGAAGGTGATTAAACGGGAAAGAGGAAGACGGGCCGGGTCGCCTTGAGGGTGACCTTCCTTGCCACCGACCCAATGATCATATCACTCATCCCTGAGTAGCGGCGGGAGCCCAGCACGATACAATCGGCATCAATACGATCAGCCTCAGCCAGAATGGTTCTGCCTGGTCGGCCGGTAAGCACACGGATTTCGGAGACCCTCGCATGCACCGACTCCTCAGAATCCAGCGTCGATTGACTAAACTTCTCCAGGCGAGTTTTAATTTCGTCAATGACTTCATCGAAAGTGGATTCTCTGTAACCCTCCATCACCGAACTCGAAATAAAACGCTCAGCGATATTATTGCGAATAATGGCAGGCTCTTCGACAACATGAACAATACTAATAGACGCCCCGTACTTCTCGGCAATACTCACGGCACAACGGAAGACATTGGGCCCGTGCGGGCCAAGATCTGTCGCATATAGAATGCGCTTGATGTTGAATTGCATGTCTCGAACTCCATAATGGCCCGGGAGCCACAACCCCGGGGCGGTTGACGTCACTCCGGTGACGATCGAGCTCAGTCATGATCGGTGACCACATGCTGCTCTTCCATCAACTCTTCGAGCATACCGGCAATCTTCAACCGCTGTACCTTACCGGATGGTCCTCTCGGCAACCACTGCACGATATGGATGATCTTTGGACTCTTGAACTTGCCCAACTCATTGTTACAGAATTCGGCAAGTTCCTCCACGCTCGCCTGCTGGTCGCTCTTGAAAACCACACATGCCATGATTTCCTGACCATACTTCTCGTCCTCGACGGCATAGGCTGCCGCCTCTAACACGGCGGGATGCTTCAGCAGGATATCGTCAATCTCGCGCGGCGCGATGTTTTCACCGCCCTTGATGATGAGTTCCTTGAGCCGCCCGGTTATGAAAAAGAAGCCCTCGTCGTCTTGATAGCCAAGATCGCCTGTATGTAGCCACCCCTCGGCATTCAGCGTCTTTGTTGTCGCCTCGGGATTCTTATAATACTCACGCATGACATTATCACCACGCACCAGGAGCTCACCCACCTCCCCTCTCGCCGCCTCTTGCCCGCCCTCGGCCATTACCTTCACCTCATTGCGGTACGCGATACCCGGCGATCCGTACCGAGCTTGGAACGGCGGCAAGGGGTTGGACAGGATCTGAGCGGCCGTCTCGGTCAACCCCATGGTTTCGATCAAGGGTATGCCAAACTCCTGCTCGAACGCCTTGTGGCTGGAGGCCGGAAGGGCCGAAGACGCCGAGCGACCGAAGCGAACCTGGGAATAGGCCGGATTGCCTTTGACGTTAGTTTCCCGACTGTCACCGCGCTCCAGCAAGTACGCGATGATGGTGGGCACCACACTGAACCAGGTGCAGTTGTGTTCGCGAAGCAGCTCCCAGAAAGAACCTGTGCTGAAGCGGTGGGGCATCACCACGCTGCCTCCACTGATCAGCGGCGCGATCAGCGTGACGATCTCCGCATTGATATGATACAGCGGCAGCACGCATAGCCCGCGATCCGCCTTGGACAGCGCATGCGCTTCCACCGTATTCATGCCACCGGCGATCACGTTCCGATGACTGAGCAGCACTCCCTTGGGCTTGCCTGTGGTTCCCGAGGTATACATCAGCAGCGCACTGTCATCGGGTTCGACAGCAGGAAGGGTGGCATCCGCGGCCTCGGCCTTCGTGGGCCATTGCGGTCCGCGATCCGGGCAGGTCGGAACGACGCTGACCGGACGCTCGACTCGACTCTTGAGCGCGCGGGCCCGTTCCAAGTGCTGGGGTGATGCGAACAAGATGTTGGCGTCACAATGCTCCAGCACATACTCCAACTGGCTATCTCCGGCGATCGCGTTGAGTGGTACCGCAACGCGACCGCTGGCCATCAGGGCAAGCAGAAGACTCGCCGTCCACTGGCCATTATCCATTAGCATGGCGACATGCTCGCCCGCCCGGCATCCCATGGCGTCAAGTTGGGCCGACACCTGTACCACTCGCTCGCGAAGCTGCGAAAACGAAAGATGCTCACCACTCTCCGGAGCGATCAGGAAGGTCCTGTCCGTGCAATTGGACGCAAAATTGTTGATCAGATTTTGAATCGTCATGATGCCATGATTCTCCCATTGCTCTTGTAGTAATCAGGAACTGGCAAGGCCGTACTTGTTCAGGTAGGTGCCGAACAGGTCTTCGGTGGTCGGCTCATTCGGTTCAATCGTGCGCGAGATCCGTGTGGTATTTAGGTAGTGCCGGTAATTCAGGTTGTCGGAGATGCTGTTCTTTCCCCAGGTGCCGCAGCCCATTGAGAGCGAGAACGGCAAGCCATTGTCGAAGTTGCCACCGTTGGCGAAGGCATGAGCCTGATTCACGATCACGCGACAGACCGGCATTTCCAGACCCAGTCGCCGCACATGGGCGTCATCATCGGTATGTATGCCGCAAGAGTGCCCCTTGCCCTGATGATCCAACAGGCGGTGAGTCTGCTGGAAGGCTGTCTCGAAGTCTTTGGCGCGATAGACGGCCAGTACCGGGGAGAGCTTCTCTCCCGAGAAGGGATAGTCCTCGCCAACGTGCTGCTCTTCGACCATGAAGAAGGTGGCCGACTGCAGCTCGAGTCGCTGGAGTCCGGCGATCTGCGCGATCTCGGACGCCTTCCTGGCGATGATGTGTCGGCTCAGGCTGCCATCTATCCACATGGCCTCTTCCAGCTGGCGTTTCTCATCAGCCGACAGCATCACGCCGCCACTGCGCTCAAGGGCCGCGATAGCCGGCTCGTAGACGGCATCGAGGATGACCAGGCTGTTCTCTGAGGAGCAGCTGGTGGCATTGTCGAAGGTCTTGGAAGCGGTGATCTTCCGGGCTGCATCCTCCAGGTCCGCTGACTCGTCGATGATCACAGGCACGTTGCCCGCTCCGACGCCGATCGCCGGAGTCCCGCTGGAGTAGGCGGACCTGACATTGTTCTGCGAGCCGGTGACCACGACTAAATCCACCTGGTTCATGAGCTCATACGTGGTCGCCTTGCTGACCGGGGTCGGCAGCTGCTGCACCAGATCTCTCGGCGCACCGACCCGGTCGAGCTCGGCATGTATGAACTCCAGCAGCAGGGTGCAAGCGGCCTGCCCCTTGGGCGATGGTGCCAGAATGATCGCGTTGCGTCCCTTGAGGGCATTGATCGTCTTGTTGGTCGGAGTGGCAGCGGGATTGGTCGACGGTACCACAGCCCCGACCACGCCAACCGGGCGGGCAATTTCTACCAGGCCGAGCTCGGGCAACTCCTGAATAACACCCACGCTCTTCGCCTGCTGAAGATCCCGCAACAACCCCATGGTCTTGCGGCGATTCTTGGTGATCTTGTCCTCGACGTTACCGAGCCCGGTGGTCTCGACCGCAACCTCGGAGAGCCGGCGATTGCGCTCGGGTTGGACCAGCGCCCAGGCGACGGCCGTCACGACCTCATCCACCTGCTGTTGGTCATAATTCTCGTACTCGGCCTGAGCGGCACGGGCACGTTCCACGAGTGAAGCTACAGTCGCCCGGGCCTCAGGCGTGTCTTGATGTTCTTTGACTTGAGCGCTGCTGGTCATAACTTCCTCTCCATTACCTGGCATGCCGAATAACTTAGCGACATGAGCCGTAAGAGATAAACTTCTAACTTTTCCATTCCGTGCGAAATGCACCGAGAATACAATGCTTAAGGGCGAGTCTTCAGCGTTTTATGGATGCTGCAGAAACTTACTGCAGCATCCCGCCGAGATGTCATGGGTCAATAGTCACCCGCATCAAGATACGTCCTCGGCTTATTTTTCCAATTCTTCAGTATCGAGGTCAGCAAACAGCTCCTCGAGGTAATCCTTGCGTTCCTGCCACATTTCTTTCAGCTCCTCGCGATCCATCACACGCATGGGCGAGCCACCCTCCTTCATCTTGGCCTTCACCTCTTCGTCATTGAACATCTCGACGGAACCTTCCGAGAGGATTTCAAGCTTCTCCTCGGAGACCCCGGAGCGAGTCATCAGACCACGAAAGTTGACACTAGAATCATCGATGTCATACCCCGATTCCTGGAAGGTGGGCACGTCGGGCAGGAAATCCTCGTCGCGCTCCAGATCGGCGACCCCCAGGATCTTCAGGCGGTCCTTGCTACGGTAGGCATCCGACAGGTTGTTGAAGCCGGCCATCACCTGACCACCTTGGACGAAACGCAGGGCATCGACACCCCCGGAGGTGGGCACGTACTTGAGTTCGATGTCGGCTTCATTTTCCAGCTGCAGTGTGGCGATGTGATGGCCAACGAAGAGGCCGGCACCGGAAACGGTGACACGGCCCGGGTTCTCCCTGGCATATTCGACCAGATCGTCGATGGTATCGAACTGGCTATCCTTGCCCACGATGAGCACAGCGGGGTCTACTCCCCAGTTGGCGATGGGCTCTAGGTTGTCGAGATTATAATGGGTGTCATACATGATTGATTGCGCGATGAAATGGGGCACGTTATAGGCAGCAAGATCGTACCCATCGTCCTTGCCGTTCTGAACCAGATAGTTCCAACCCACTTGGCCACCGGCCCCAGGCCGGTTGACGATCACCATCGGTTCCCCGATATAGGTCTCGGCCTTCGATGTCGCAATCCGAGCCTGGAAGTCCGTTGCACCGCCGGCCGAATAGGACACAGTCACGTTAATGGGCTTGCTCGGATATTCCTCAGCCAAGACTCCCCCCGCAGTGGTCATCAGGACACCTGCCACGATTCCGGCCAGCATCTTCTTTTCTTGGAGTAAACGGTTGTTATTCATGTGGCGTCTCCTTCCTATCAGGAATTGTTATGTCTTGTGGTTTCTAGATTAGGATTCCTTGAGGAACCTGGACTTGAAGCAGAGTGACAAAGATGAGGTAGAGCACTCCGAGGAAAAGGCCCGTGATAACGGCGCCTTTGAGGGCTCCGCGCACGCTGACGCGATGCGGGGAGTAGATCAGGGTGATCAGGAAAAAGGCGATGAATGATGTCGCGAAGAATCCCAGCCACCCCATGACCAGTAGAAAGCCGAAGAGAATCAGCAACAGCGGCCAGATACCACCCCACGGGATCGACTCTTCATCGGCCGCGGTTACCGGCTGCTTCGGAACCAGCGCAAGCAGCACCAGGATCGTCGCGATCAGCACGGCCACCATGGCTGTGACCTGCGGAAACTCGTAACCCGAGACATTGGGCATGAACGAGGCCGTCGCCAGACCCACCGACACCAATAATGCTCCCACTGAGGTCAAGCGATGCTTGCGATAACTGTTCATGACTTCACCTCCAGGGTACGTCCGGTGGACTGGCGACGACGACGAGCGCGCATCTTGAGCTCCGTGATGATGCTGTAGCCGATCGACAGCACGCAGAGGGTGATCAGCAGCAGGTTGATGCCGCCGGTGAAGAAGTACTGGAAAGGCCCCCCCATCGCCTGACCGAGCATCTGCCCCTGCAGGAAGTTGTTTTCCGCGATGGGCCCCAAGATGATGCCGAGAACGACGGGGCCCGGGCCGAAACCGAAGCGCATGGCGAAGTACATCGCACACCCGAGGGTCATCATGATGATCACATCGGACATACTGTTTTGAACGCTGTAGGTGCCGAAGACGGCCAAAATGGCCACCGCGGCCGCCATGTGTTGCTTCGGGATCCGGATCACGTACTTGCTGAAGCGGCTGATATAGAGACCGAAGACCACCATCAGCACCTGGCTGATCAGCAGAGCGCCCATGAAGGTCCAAGCGACTGAGGCGTGCCTGGTGAACAGGTCAGGCCCAGGAAACAACCCCTGGATTAATAGACCGCCCAGCAGTACGGCGGCGGTGGGACTACCAGGGATGCCGAGCGACAACATGGGGACCAGAGAAGCACCGACCATCGAATTGTTCGCACTTTCCGAGGCAATGACCCCTTCCGGCTCGCCCTTGCCGAAGGCATCAGGATTACGACTGAACTTCTTATTCTGGTCGTAGGCGATCAGGCCGGCGATCTGTCCCCCGGCACCGGGGATCAGGCCCACCAGCGTCCCGATTACGCTGCCGATGACTAGGGCCCGCACCCGCGACAGGTTGTAGACGATAGACGTCCAGACAGGGTGATGCTCCATGCCAAAGACCTGCCCACCGCGACCACGTCGGGCATCTTCGACCATCTGGAAGACCTGCGGAATCGCAAACAGGCCAATAAGCGCAGGAATGATGGTCACCCCGCCCTGAAGATGCTCCGTGAACACGAATCGCTCTGTGCCTGCGACAGGATTGAAACCGATAAGCGAGATCCAGAGACCGACGGCGCCAGCCAAAAGCCCCTTGAGCACCGATGTACTGCCGAGCGAGCCGATGACGGTGATGCCGAGGATGGCAATCCAGAACAGTTCCGAGGGCCCGAAGCGCAGCGCAAAGCCAGCCAGCACTGGAGTAAAGAAGATCAGGACCAGCACCCCGATCACGCCGCCGACTCCAGAGCTGATGAAGCAATAATGCAGCGCCTCCGTAGCGCGGCCATTCTTGGCCATCGGGTGACCGTCTAACATCGTTGCAATATTGGCCGGCGCGCCGGGGATGTTGACCAGAATGGCGCTCACGGCACCGCCCGCGACGGTTGCCGTGTAGAGCACACCCAGCAGGATCAGTCCCGAGGTAGCTTCCATCTTGAATGTAAAAGGGATAAGCAGGGCCACAGCCATGGTGGGACTCAACCCGGGGGTAGCCCCGAGCAACAGACCTACGACGGTACCGGCAATGAGTATTATCAGATTCCAACCGGTCAAGACCTGGGGCAAGTACTCGAATAACTCCACAGGACCTCTCCTCCTCTGTCTGCCCGGGCGCAACAAAAAGATGCAGGCCCGGGCACTGGGCTTAATTGTTATGTGAGGGACCGCCTGTCCACGATCGCTAGGTTGTGTACATAACCTACATAACCTACATAATGTACTAGACTACCGAGGATCACCTGTCAAAATAAAAATCTAATGGCAGCAATCAACCGGCGTGATCGTGGAGGGAGTGAATAGGCATAGCAGCGGATGGTGGGGAGGATTTAAGCATCTGTTTTATATGTATAATTCATGAAGACACAGCCTGAGGCCGGCCTGAAAACGCTGATCACAGCATCCGTCTTCTTTTTCCCATGGCATACCACTTCTATCGGGTACTACTTTAGTCTTTATATAATCATATTTAACTAATTTATTTCTCTCGCCTCGAGGTGTTCGAAAACTGGCGGGGTGAACCGGTGACTTAGCAAGAAGGTCAGGATTGATGCAGAAAAAATTAGTGCCCTCGACTCGCCTGCATGAGGGAATCGATGAAATTTGACAATCGATATAAAGAGAGATTTATTGTCCAGTAAAAGGCCATTCTCCCCTTCAATCGAGCTGGATGAGGGTTTCTGGATAGCCAAATGCACAATCGATCGTGCCGCCAAACTCGAGGACAGCACAGTGAATATGGATACAGAAGTTGATCGGCTGAGCCTGTTTTCTACAACTCGCCTTGAATCGACTCAAGGCAAGCCACTTTATCGCGTGGTCGAGGAGCATATTCGGAATCTCATTACTACGGGCCGCTTGATCCCGGGGGATTTGATCCCGTCTGAATCCCAACTAGCGAAAGCCTTGGACGTGAGCCCCGGCACCGTCAAGAAAGCCATCACCAACCTTGTCTGGGAGCAGTTACTCTTCAGACATCAAGGAAAAGGGACCTACGTCTCCCGGGTCGACTTCGAAAAAAGCCTGTTTCGTTTCTTTTCCTATGGCGATGCGGAAGGTCGTTCGATTCGCATTCACAAGGAAACCACTGCTCGCCGCCGGCAACCCGGCCCTGCGGAGATCTGCAAACGGTTGGGTGTGGCGAAAGATTCGGATCTAGTGTACATCGAACGGGTGGGCTTGATCGCCGACCAACCCATCTTGATCGAATACTCCTGGTGGCCGGCTAGCGTGGTGCCGGGGCTCGAGAACGAAAGCATTCATATTCCTGACTATCTTTATGCCTTGGTACTCGATCAATACGGCGTGCCCATCGTGCGAGCGCAAGAGACATTGACCGCCGATGCCGCCGACACCAAGACAGCGACGATGCTCGGCATTGAAAATGGCACACCGGTCGTCGTCCTCAAACGCACGACGTATACCCAAGGAGATCGGATCGTGGAAGTCCGAACCACCAAGGGAAGAGCCGATCGATTCAGCTACAAGACAGAGATCCGTTGAGGCTAGAGCCGCAATATCTCCTCGAGGACCTAGGTGCTATCTACCAAATGGATTCAAGATTCAGAGAAATTCCGACGTGATAAGCCCACCACCAATTAACATCAGAGTCACGAAGGCAAGCCTGCGCATGGCAAGGGGAGTCATGCGGGGCGGCCAGCGCCGTCCGGCATAGGTGGCCACCGCCACCGCGGGAATCGCCCAGGCGGTGAGTATGAGGATCTCGAGATTGAGCCCGCCCGTGGCGGCGACGAACAGGGTGCGCATGCTCGAGGTGCAGGCGAAGAGCAGGATCAGCATGTTGCGGATCGCCACCGGCTTCAGCGGCTGGCGATAGCACTGGTAGATCACCGGCGGCCCGGCGATGCCGAAGAGCCCGCCGCAGAGCCCCGACAGCGCGCCGCTGATGAAGAAACTGACCCTCGAGGAGAGCGTCTCCCGCTGACGGGGGCGCAGCACCAGGCTGAGCCCGCCATAGCAGACCAGCAGGCCCAGGGCGATGCGCAGCACGCTCTCGGCGCGGCTGCTCATCACGTCGAGCAGCAGCACACCGATCACGGTCGCCGGCACGATGCCGAGCACGGTGGCCAGGATCACCGCCCTGTCGAGATGCTTGAGCTTGCCCGGCAGCGCCACCGCGCTGTTGGTCAGCATCATCAGGCTGACTACCGCGGCGACGGAGGCCACGGGCGCGACGTCCAGCCCGCTGGTCGCGCCCATCACGATCATGCCCAGCCCGAAGCCGGTGACCGTCTGGAAGTAGCCGGCGATGGCGGCGATGGCGATGAAGGAGAAGAGTACCTCGAGGGTCATGCTGTCGATCCTGTGTGGCTCCCCTCCTGACGCGAGTCGCTCGGGGAATGGAACGCGGCCACGCGCCTGCCGGCGCATGATGAAGAGCGATCAGACGACGAACCGCATGCCGGGGCTTGGCCCGGCCGGCGCCTACGGCGTTCCCTCGCGACGGGCGGCGTCACGGCTCGCCTCTGCGCCCTGAAAAAAAGCGGCATAAGATGCCAGGACAGCGCCGGTAATACTAGTCCGAGGCCAGCAAAAGTCCGCCCTTCAGCAGGATCGCCACGCCCAGGCCGACCAGGGCCAGCATGGCCAGCCGACGCATCAGCCCGGCGGAGCATGGCGGGGGGTAGCGACGCCCGAGCCAGGTCGCGGCGCCCACCACGGGCATCGACCACAGGGCCAGCTGCCAGACGTCACCGGTCAGCCCGCCCTGGCTCGCGACATAGAGGGTGCGTACCCCGGAGGTGATCGCGAAGCACAGGATCAGCAGCAGGCGGATCGTCTCCAGCGGCAGCGGCTGTCGGTAGCAATGATAGATGACCGGCGGCCCGGGAACGCCGAAGAGTCCGCCACACACGCCCGTCAGGACACCGCTCACGGCGTAGGTCCAGGCGGGAGACTCGGTGTGACGGGGACGGGGCTGCAGGCCGATGCTGATGCCCCCGGAAAGCACGAGGGCACCCAGCAGCAGGGTGAGCAGCGCCGTGAAGGTGGCATCCAGCCACGACAGCAGCCAGACGCCCGCCATGATGGAGGGCACGATGCCCAGCGCGAGCGCCAGAATCCGGCGTGCGCCCAGGCCGCGCCATCTGCCCGGCAGGGCGACGGCGCTGTTGACCAGGGTCACCAGGCTGACCACCGCCGCGAGCACCGGCACCGAGGCCACGCCGAGCCCCCCGGCAGCGCCCATCACGATCATGCCGAGGCCGAACCCCGACACCGTGTGCAGGTAGCCGGCCACGCCCATGATGGCAAGCGTCGCGAACAGCCCCCCGAGCTCCATCGTCAGGGCCCAGGGGGCCGTGGGTCGCGCCCGGCGATGCCCATCACGCCTCGGCGGCGGCCGACAGGCTCTGGGCCTGCACCGTGGTCACCGCGATCACGTGAAAGACATCATCGACGCTGCAGCCCCGGGAGAGATCGTTGGCCGGCTTGGCCAGCCCCTGCAGCAGCGGGCCGATGGCCTCGGCGCCGCCGATCCGCTCGGCCAGCTTGTAGCCGATGTTGCCGGCCTCGAGGTCCGGGAAGATCAGCACGTTGGCGTTGC
>JAWWBV010000031.1:0-12735 GCA_033720795.1 Halomonas sp.
AGCTTGCCGGGCATGGCGCCGATGTAGGTGCGCCGGTGGCCCTTGATCTCGGCCTCGTCGCGCATGCCGCCCACCGAGAAGCGGTAGAACTCGCGGCCCAGGGCCTCGGCGATGGAGCGCCCCACCGAGGTCTTGCCGACGCCCGGTGGGCCGACCAGCAGCAGGATCGAGCCGCCCACGTCGCCCTTGAAGGTGCCCTCGGCGAGGAACTCGACGATGCGCTCCTTGACGTCGTTGAGGCCGTCATGGTCGCGGTCGAGCACCGTGCGGGCGTGGGCCAGGTCGAGCTGGTCCTGGCTGTTCACGCCCCAGGGCATGGCGGTGAGCCAGTCGAGATAGTTGCGGGTGGTGCCGTACTCCGGCGAGCCGGTCTCCAGCACCGAGAGCTTGTCGAGCTCGTCGTCGATGCGCTCCATGACCCGCTCGGGCACCACCCTTCCCTCGAGGCGCGCCCGGAAGGTGTCGACGTCGTTCTCGCGATCGTCCTTGGAGATGCCCAGCTCCCGCTGGATCACCTTGAGCTGCTCGCGCAGGAAGAACTCCCGCTGGCGCTCCTGCATCTGGGCGTTGACCTGCTCGCTGATCTCGCTCTGCAACTGGGCGACGTCGATCTCCTTGCGCAGCAGCGGCAGCACCTTCTGCATGCGCCCCATCACCGGCAGGGTCGCCAGCACGTCCTGCAGCTCCGGCCCCTTGGCCGAGGTGATGGCCGCGGCGAAGTCGGTCAGCGGCCCCGGCTCGTGGGGGCTGAAGCGGTTGAGGTAGTGCTTGAGTTCCTCGCCGTAGAGCGGGTTGATCGGCAGCAGCTCCTTGATGCCGTTGATCAGCGCCATGGCGTAGGCGCGGGTCTCGTCGTCCTCGGCGTCCACCGGCTCCCGGGGGTAGCTCACCTCCACCAGGTAGGGCGGCTCCTTGGAGAGCCAGCGCTGAATGCGGAAGCGGCGCATGCCCTGGGCGATGAACTGGATCTGCTGATCCTCGCCCTGCAGCTTGTGGACCCGCACCGCGGTGCCGATCTCGGGGAAGTCCTCGCCGCCCAGCTCCTCGACGCCGGTCTCGCCGACGAAGGCCAGGCCGACGGTGCGATGCGGGGTGTTGCCGACCCGGCGGATGGTCTCCTCCCAGCGCTCGCGGTTGATCACCAGCGGCTGGACCTGGGCCGGGAAGAAGGGCCGGTTGTGGATCGGCAGCAGGTAGATGCGCTCGGGCAGGGAATCGCTGGCGGGTACCACCGCGTGGTGGCCCTCGGCGCCGGGCATCTCGTCGTCGAAGGCATCGTCGTCGTTGGCATGGATCCAGTCCAGGCCATCCTGCATCTCGTGGTCGTCGCTCATGCGGTCCTCGTCCTGAATCGTCGGGAAGCTTCCCGGGGCTGCCCTGAGGAATGCGGGCAGCGGGGCCCGACTTCAAGTCATTGACGCCGTTCGAGGATCGGCGCCAGGGGTCGACCGTTGATCCTGACCCGCCCGCGTACCACGTCGATCGCCAGGTCCTCGGTGCCCAGCGGCAGGCCGAGCCACAGCGCCACCACGGGAGGCACCTGATCCCAGGTCACGTCGCCGTAGAGCCGGGAGCGCCAGCGGGCCTGCTCCTCGGGCTCGTCCAGCGCGGCCAGGTCCAGCGCCTCGAGCTCGCTCGCATCGAAGAACAGCGCCCCGTCGCCGCGGGCGTCCAGCCCCAGCATCGGGCTATCGAGGTCGACGGCGTGGATGTCGAGCCGCGGTGAATCCTTGAGCAGGCCCAGCAGGTCGGGCTCCAGACGCGCCAGCAGCGCCGTGCCCTGCCGATCGGTCTCGCCGCGGGCCGCCTCGTCGCGCAGCACGGCGAGCACGCGGCGCAGCGCATCGGCGTTGATCCGCGACAGCTCCACGGCGAGGCGACCGGTGAGCAGCACCTCGTCGGCGGCCATCAGCCGATCGAGGATCAGCTCGCTCTCGATGCGCAGCTCCGCCTCGTCGAGGGTGGCGCGGCTGTGCAGCACCAGGCCGCTGGCATCCAGCGCGAGGTCCGGCTGGCGCCAGGTGAGCCCTTCTACCTTGAGCAGGTCCTGCTGGGTGAAGTGGTGGGCGTCCTCGGTGTAGGCGTAACGGCTCTCCAGGGTGGTCGGGCCGGTATCGAGGGTGGTCGCGCCATCGCTGAGCCGCCAGGGCGCCAGGTCGGCCTGCAGCCGCCAGTCGCCGTAGACCCCGCTGAAGGTGACCTCGCCGCCGCGAAACTCCAGCACGCGCGCCTCCTGGCTGACGATAAAGGGCGAGAGCGTCAGGCGTCCCCGCAGGGTCGCGCCGAGGGTATGGTAGCGGGCCTGCCAGCGGGGCGGCGTGGAGGACAGCAGATCACCGAACAGCCGTCGATCGGCGGGGCCGACGTACGGCCTGAGCGTGCCGTCGATGCGGGTATTGATCACCCCGTGACGCGCCTCGTAGGGCAGCGCCAGGTGCCAGGCCCGACCGAATCGGGGCGTCAGGTGGAGGGTACCGCTGGATTCGAGCCAGCCCCGCTCGACGTCGGTGCGCTCGACCAGCAGGTCGCCACGGGCGGCGAGATCCTCGAGGGCCCGGGCCAGCTCGCGCTCGAAGAGCAGGCTGGCGATGGCCTGGCCGACGGCCCAGAGCAGCGTCAGCCCCACCACCACCGGGACGATCAGTCGTTCCTTGCGCATCATGGCTTTCCTTGTCCGCGCCGTTTCCGGGCCACCGCGGCGCGCCGCGAGGGAGCCCTCCCGCGGCGCAGCGCCTCAGTGGAGCCAGAACCACAGGTGCATGGTACTCCAGGCGTAGGCCGCCGCGAGCACATCGTCGATCATGATGCCGAAGCCGCCGGCGACCCGGCGATCCGCCCAGCGGATCGGCCAGGGCTTGAAGACGTCGAAGACGCGAAACACCGCGAACCCCCACAGCGCCGCCTCCCAGGAGAAGGGCACGGCGGCCATGGTCAGCCAGTAGCCGACGAACTCGTCCCAGACGATGCCGGAGTGGTCGTGGACGCCCAGGTCGTGGGAGGTCTTGTCGCAGAGCCAGACGCCCCACAGGAAGGTCACCGCCACCAGGCCCAGGTACCAGCCCAGCGGCAGCTCGGACATCAGCCAGTAGAAGGGAATGGCGGCCAGGGTGCCGAAGGTGCCGGGCGCGAAGGGCACGGTCCCGCTACCGAGCCCGAAGGCCAGGAAGTGCACCGGGCGTCGCCAGACGCTGGCGGGAGCCTGGTTCATGAGGCACCGCCCGGCGGGGCGCCGCCCGACGGAGCACCGCCCGACGGATCGCCGCCCGACTGGAAATGCTGCCAGCCGCGCTCACCGCCGAGCGCCACGCCGCGAATGCCCGGCGCCTCGGTCAGCCGGCCGATCTCGGTCAGCGCCAGGCCCTGCTCGGCCAGTCGCCCGCGCGCCGTGGCCAGATGCGCCGGCGGCAGGGCCACCAGCAGCTCGTAGTCGTCGCCGCCGTGCAGCGCCGCCTCCCGCGCGCCCGCCTCACCCAGCGCCTCAAAGAGCCCCTCGGCCAGCGGCAGCGCCTCGGGGGTCAGCTCGGCCCCGACGCCGGAGCCCTCGAGCACGTGCCCGAGATCGGCCAGCAGGCCGTCGGAGACGTCGATGGCCGCACTCGCCAGGTCGCGCAGGGCGAGTCCCGCCTCGAGGCGCGGCCGCGGATGCAGGTAGCGCGCGAGCAGCGGATGGGCGAGATCCCGCTCGCCGCGCTGCCAGAGGGCCAGCCCGCCGGCACCGCCACCCAGCGCCCCGGTGACGGCCAGCAGGTCGCCCGGCCGCGCGCCGCGGCGGGTCAACGCCTGCTCCGGGGGCACCTCCCCCATCACGGTGACGCCGATGGCGAGCTCGCCGCGGGTCACGTCACCGCCCACCAGGGCGGTGCCGGTGGCGTCGCAGAGCGCATGGAAGCCGCGGGCGAACTCCTCGAGCCAGGGATCGTCATCCGCCGCCGGCAGGGTCAGCGACATCAGGCACCAGCGGGCCCGGGCGCCCATGGCGGCGAGATCGCTCAGGCTGACCGCCAGCGCCCGGTGGCCGATCGCCGCGGCCGGGGCCGCCTCGGGGAAGTGGATCCCGGCGACCGAGGTATCGACGCTGACCGCCAGCCGCTGCCCCGCCGTCGGCACCAGCAGGGTGCAGTCGTCGCCCACGCCCAGGCTCACGCCGGCCTCCGGGCCGGGCGGGTCGGGCGTCAAGTAGCGGCTGATGAGTTCGAATTCGCTGTGCATCGGGGCGGGCCTTCAGCGGCGGCGAGCGGTGACCTCGGCGGAACGCAGCCGCCCGGCAAGCTTGTCGAGGATGCCGTTGACGTACTTGTGTCCGTCCGTGGCCCCGAAGGACTTGGCGAGCTCGACGCCCTCGGTGATCACCGCGCGGTACGGCACCTCGAGGCGCTTGGCGAGCTCGTAGGCGCCCAGGCGCAGGATCGCGAGCTCAATGGGATCGAGATCCTCGAGGCGGCGATCGAGCAGCGGTGCGATGGAGGCATCGAGGGACTGGCGATCGCGGGCCACGTTGTGCAGCAGCTCATGGAAGAGCGCCAGGTCGGCGATCTCCATGACCTTGTGCCAGTTCTCGTGATCCTCGAGGTCGTCATCGGCCACCTGGCTGCGGAACTCCGCCTCCACGGCGGTGATCGACTTGCCGGTCATCTGCCACTGGTAGAGGCCCTGCACGGCCAGCTCACGAGCCGCATGGCGCGACTGCTGCGCCTTCGAGGGCGCCCGTGTCCGCTCGCCGCTCATGCCTCACCCCCGGCGTCGTCGCCGAAGCAGCGCAGCAGCGAGACCATCTCCATGGCCGCCATGGCCGCCTCGGCGCCCTTGTTGCCGGCCTTGGTGCCGGCACGCTCGATGGCCTGCTCGATGGACTCGACGGTCAGCACGCCGTTGGCCACGGGGGTGTCGAACTCGAGCTGCAGGTTGCCCATGGCGGTGTTGCAACCGCCGGCCACATACTCGAAGTGGGGCGTGCCGCCGCGAATCACCGCGCCCAGGGCGAGCACCGCGTCGGGGCGGGCCACCTTGAGCACGCGCTTGATCGCCAGCGGCAGCTCCCAGGCGCCGGGCACGTGGACGATATCGATGTTCTCGGCGTCCACGCCGTGACGCACCAGGCTGTCCACGGCGCCCTCGACCAGGCTGTCCACCACGTGATGATTGAAGCGGCCGACCACGATCACGTAGCGGCCATCGACGTCGACGAAGCTGCCTTCGACTTGGGAAATCGGTTGCATGGTTCTGTGTCCTGAAAGATCCGGTGCTGAAGGGTCCGGGGGCATGGCCGCCGGCCATGCCATCATGAAAAACGCGAGCGCGGCGTCAGTCGTCGCAAGGCTCGCCGGGCGCGGGTTCGCCGGGCTCCAGTCGCTCTACCACCTCGAGGTCGAAGCCGGAGAGGGCGGAGAACTTCCAGGGCGAGCTCAACAGGCGCATCCTGCCGACGCCCAGATGGCGCAGGATCTGCGAGCCGGTGCCGATGGTCAGGTAGTTGCCGGCGCCGTCGGAGTCGCTGGTGCGCGGCGGGCGGCGGCGCTCGAGGAACACCTCGAGCAGGTCGTACAGGTCCTGATGCGGACGGCCGTCGTCGAGCAGCACGAAGACGCCGTGCTCGGCGCCGGCCACTTCGGCGAGCGCCTGCTGGGCGGTCCAACTCGGCCGCTCTCCCTTCTGCAGGGCGAGCAGGTCGCGCATCACGTTGGCCAGGTGCACGCGCACCGTGGTCAGGGCCTCGGGATGCGGGTGCCCCTTGACCAGTGCCAGATGATGGGCGCCCTGGATGCTGTCGCGGAAGACCTGCAGGGTGAGCTCGCCGAAGGCGGTCTCCACCGGGGTCGACTCGACCGGCTGGACGGTCTGCTCGTTGTGGATGCGGTAGTGGATCAGGTCGGCGATGGTGCCCATCTTCAGGCCGTGCTCGACGGCGAAGCGCTCGAGCTCGGCGCGGCGGGCCATGCTGCCGTCCTCGTTCATCACCTCGCAGATCACGCCGCTGGGGTCGAGCCCGGCCAGCGCCGAGAGGTCGCAGGCCGCCTCGGTGTGGCCGGCGCGACGCAGCACGCCGCCGGGCTCGGCCATCAGCGGGAAGATGTGGCCGGGCTGCACGATGTCGCCGGCCTTGGCGTCGCGGGCGACCGCCGCGCGCACGGTGCGCGCCCGGTCGGCGGCGGAGATGCCGGTGGTCACCCCCTCGGCGGCCTCGATGGAGAGGGTGAACTTGGTCCCGAAGCCGGAGCCGTTGTCGCGCACCATCAGCGGCAGCTGGAGACGCTCGCAGCGCTCGCGGGTCATCGGCAGGCAGATCAGCCCCCTGGCGTGGCGCGCCATGAAGTTGATGTGCTCGGCCTCGACCTTCTCGGCGGCCATGATGATGTCGCCTTCGTTCTCGCGATCCTCGTCATCCATCAGGATCACCATCTTGCCCTGACGAATGTCCTCGACCAGTTCTTCGATAGGGGCCAGGCCCCCGGATGAGGAGTGCACCATGGAGTCTCCATTGATTCAGCGTGGTGGCCGTCGCGGTCCCGCGACGATCGGGTCGCCCTCCGGCGTCGCCACCTCGAAACCGCGTCAGGGTACCGTGGCGCGTCGGTGGGCGCCAGTAGATAGCATCCGTGGCGCGTCGTTGGGCGCCAGTAGATAGCGGCCGTGGCGTATCACCGCTCACCGCTCGTCACGGGGCGAAGGGGGGCTCAGGAAGCAGACGTGGTCGGACGCCTGGGCCTTGCGGTGATGCGCCAGTCCTGGCCCACGGCGCGGATGTCGAGGATCTCGAGCCCCTTCTGCTGGGCCATCAGCGAGAGGCCCGGCAGTGCGAAGAGCGGGCGCGCCTCGCCGCCGAGCAGGGTCGGCGCTACGAACAGCTGCATCTCGTCGATCAGGTTCGCCTCGAGCATGGCGCCGGCGAGCGTCGCCCCGGTCTCGAGCAGCACCTCGTTGGCCTGCTCCGTCTCGGCCAGGTGCTGCAGCAGGGCGTCGAGATCGACCCGACCGTCGGCACCCGCCGGCATCGTCACCACCTCGGCGCCGGCCTCCTCGAGCCGCTCGCGCCGTTCGGGGTCGTGCTCGGCGAGGGTCGCCACCAGGGTCCGACCGGGCTCGCGCAGGCAGGCCGCCGCCTGGGGCAGGCGCAGGCGGGAGTCGACCACCACGCGCAGCGGCTGGCGGGCGGCGATCGCCTCGCCATCGGGCAGCGCCAGCTGCTCGGCGCGCACGGTGAGGCGGGCGTTGTCGAAGATGATCGACTCCACCCCGGTGAGGATAGCGCTGGATCGCGCGCGCAGGCGCTGCACCTCGCGGCGCGCCTGGGGCCCGGTGATCCACTGGGACTCGCCGGAGCGCATGGCGGTGCGGCCGTCCAGGCTCATGGCCATCTTCAGGCGCACGAAGGGCCGACCGTGAGACATGCGCATCACGAAGCCGGGGTTGAGCGCCAGCGCCTCGTCCTCCAGCACGCCCACCGTCACCTCGAGGCCGGCCTCGTGCAGCAGGGCGATGCCCCGGCCGGCCACCTGGGGATTGGGGTCCTGCATGGCGACGACGACGCCGGCCACCCCGGCCTCGACCAGCGCCCGGGCGCAGGGGCCGGTGCGGCCCTGATGGGAGCAGGGCTCCAGGGTCACGTAGGCGGTGGCGCCGCGGGCGGCCTCCCCCGCCGCACGCAGGGCGTGGACCTCGGCGTGGGGCTCGCCGGCCCGCTCGTGCCAGCCCTCGCCGACGACCCGCCCGTCCTTGACCAGCACGCAGCCCACCCGGGGATTGGGGTCGGTGGTGTAGCGGCCGCGCTCGGCCAGCTTGAGGGCGCGGGCCATCCAGGTCTCGGGCAGGGTCAAGGCGCTCATCCGCGTCCCCCGGCGGGGTCGTCGGGGAAGCCGGGCTCCTGGGCCAGGCGATCGATCTCGGCGCGGAATTCGTCGATGTCCTGGAAGCGGCGGTAGACCGAGGCGAAGCGGATGTAGGCGACCTGGTCGAGGCGCTTGAGGGCCTGCATGACCTCCTCGCCGATGTCCCGGGCGTGGATCTCGCGCTCGCCACGGGCCCGCAGGTGCTGGCGGATGCGCTCCACCGCCGCCTCGATCGATTCGGCGCTGACCGGACGCTTCTCCAGCGCCCGCAGCATGCCGGCGCGCAGCTTGGCCTCGTCGAACACCTCGCGGGTGCCGTCGGACTTGATCACCCGCGGCATCACGAGCTCGGCGGTCTCGTAGGTGGTGAAGCGCTCGCCGCAGGCCGCGCACTGCCGACGCCGCCGAACTTGATCGCCCTCGGCCACCAGGCGGGAATCGGTCACGCGCGTGTCATTGGCGCCACAGAAGGGGCAATGCATAGGGGGAATCCGAGGTCGCTGGGAGACTGTCGCGGCATTGTAACGGCTGACGGCCGGAGCGCCCAGTCAAGGGACGCCGAGGGGGCAGTATAGGGAGGCCTTCGGCCTCCATCGCGATCTGAAGATCGCACACAGGGCGTCAGTGACCCTGATCGTCACCGCTCATGTCCATGGCCATCGGCTTCACCCGGCGAACCGGCGCCTCCAGGGTCAGGGTCTCGCCGTTATCGAGGGTCAGGGTCAGCGCGACGCGCTCGCCCTCGGCCGGGGTCGCGGCCAGCTCGAACATCATCAGGTGCCAGCCTCCGGGCGCCAACCGAACGGTCTCGCCGGCCGGCAGCGGCAGCGCCTCGACCCGTCGCATCCGCATCACGCCGTCGACCTTCATGTGGTGGTGAAGCTCCAGGCGGCCGGCCAGCGGCGAGGCACCGCCGACCAGCGCCCGGTCCGTCTCGGCCGGGTTGGTCAGCGTCATGAAGGCCGCGGTGGTCATGGATCCCGGCGGCACGGCGCGCACCCGGGCATCCTCCACGGTGATCGACTGGGCCTCGGCGGCGGCACCGAGCAGCGGCAGGGCGAGCAGCGAGATCAGGAACAGCGGGCGGGCGGCGAGGCGCATGACAATGGACTCCGGCGATGGGGGATGGTCACGCCCTATCCTGCCACGGCGACGCCGGCGAGCGGGATGCGACATCTCGCCCCGCCACAGGCCTTCGAGATTAATCCACGGCTGATGCCAACGTGGCAGGATGGGAACTTCCGGACACGGCATGAGTCCCCACGTCACCCCCGACGAGATCACCCATGAGGTCTCTTCACGATCTCCCTCCACGACCACGCTTCACAACGGCTCTTCACAAGGATATCGCGATGCGCACCCTCACCCTGACGCTCGGCCTGCTCTCGCTGAGCGCCGCCACGACGCTCTCCGCCGATACCTCCTGGCCGGCGCCGATCCAGGCCCTGGTCGAGGAGGGGCTCGAGGTGCACGCCCGCTTCGAGGCGCCGGGCGGGCTCGACGGCTTCGCCGCCAGCCATCGCGGCCGCGAGATGGCCGTCTACCTCACCCCGGACGGCGAGCATGCGGTGGTCGGCACCCTGGTCGACGCCGAGGGCAACGACCTGTCCGCCGCGCCGCTGGACGAGCACGTGCGCCGCGCCCAGGAGGCCGAGGTGTGGCAGTCGCTCGAGCAGAGCCACTGGATCCGCGACGGCGACCCGGACGCCGAGCGCATCCTCTACACCTTCACCGACCCCAACTGCCCCTACTGCGAGCGCTTCCACGCCCAGAGCCGCCCCTGGGTCGAGGCGGGCCGGGTCCAGCTGCGCCACATCATGGTCGGCATCCTGGAGAGCGACAGCCCCGCCAAGGCCGCCGCCCTGCTCGGCGCCGACGACCCCAGCGCGGCGCTGCAGGCGCACCAGCAGAGCGACGAGGGCATCGCGGCCTCGGCCCAGCCCCGGGAGATCGAGGAGCAGGTGCGGGCCAACAACCAGCGCTTCGAGCGCCTCGGGCTGATCGCCACGCCCACCACCTACTATCGCCGCGACGACGGCCGCCTGGAGCAGGTCCAGGGCGCGCCCCAGGAGGCGCGACTGATCGAGCTGATGGGCTCGCCGCGTCCCTGATCTCCTGGCTATTCGACACGACGGGCCCCGCCACCATGGCAGCGGGGCCCGTTGCGTTGGCCTGGAAAGGGGCTCAGCCGTCGAAGCGCTGCGGGTGCGGGCGACGCCCATCATCAGCTGGTTGGATCGTTATGGCGCATGCCGTCGCGCCAGGAACCAGCCGATCACCATCGCCACCAGCATGGCGGCAAGCGGCGCGGTGAGCCCGGCGAGGGAGGCGAAGGCCGGCCCGGGGCAGTAGCCGGAGAGCCCCCAGCCGATGCCGAACAGGGCGGCCCCGCCGATCAGCCGGCCGTCGAGGTCGGTGCGGGTGGGCAGCTGGAAGCGCTCGCCCAGCAGCGGATGGGGGCGGCGCAACACCCGCCGGTAGCCGATGAAGTTGGTGATCACGGCACCGCCCAGCACGAACATCAGGGTCGGGTCCCAGGCGCCGGCGAGATCCAGGAAGCCGAGCACCCGGGCCGGGTCGGTCATGCCGGAGACCGCGAGGCCGAGGCCGAAGAGCAGCCCGGCGACATAGCCCATGAGGGTCTTCTGGGTCTCGCGCCTCATGCGCCACCTCCGATGCCGTGACGCACCACGAAGACGGTGACGATCGCCGCCGCCAGGAAGGTCAGGGTGGCCACCAGCGAGCGCCTCGAGAGCCGAGCCAGGCCACAGACGCCGTGGCCGCTGGTGCAGCCGCTGCCGAGCCCGGTGCCGAGCCCCACCAGCAGGCCGGCGGCGAGCATCAGCGGCACGCCCCCGGCGGGTTCGCCGATCACCTCGCCGGTCACGTCGACCCCGCCGCCGGCGACATTGCCCAGGCCGCCGCCCAGCAGCATCAGCACGACCGGGCCGCTGATCAGCCCGAGCAGGAAGGCCAGCCGCCAGGCGCTGTCGCCCCGGGGCCGCTGGGTGATCAGGGTGCCGAGGATGCCGCTGATGCCGGCGATGCGACCCAGGGTCGCCATCAGCCAGGTGGCCGAGAGACCGATCAGGATGCCCCCGATCAGCCCCTGCAGGCTTGCCGTCCAATCCATGTGAGAGCTCCTCTAGAAAGCATGAGTGGTCGCTTACTTCTGCCGCCGGCAGGTGCTGATGCCGAGCAGCCGATAGGCGGGACAGGTGTTGAGCAGGCCGGTGACCAGCGGCAGCAGGCCGATGAAGCCCCGGGCGCCGACCTGGCCGGGGATGGCCAGGCCGATCAGCAGGGCACCGATGACGATGCGGGCGAGCTTGTCGATCCCGCCGACATGGCGGGTCATGGTGAGTCTCCTTGCTGTGCGCGAAAACGCCCGGCCAAGGGGGCGTTTCCGGTGATGGGGCCGGGCCCCGCAGCGGGGGCGCGTGACGCTTCGCCGCCGGCGAGGCCGGCCCCGCCGCAGTCCACCGGGGAGGTCTCGGCCGCACGCTCATCGTGGAGCGCGCGCCAGGCGTCATAGGTGCTCAGGTAAACGCGGCCGGTCAGCGCCCGGCAGAAGTCGGTATGCGCCAGGCGATCCATCACCGGCCCCTTGACCTCGGCCAGGTGCAGGGCGATGGCGGCGTCCCCGAGGCGGGCGTTGATCGCCTCGAGGCTCTCCAGCGCCGAGGCGTCGATGACGTTGACCGCCTGGCAGGCCAGCACGACGTGACGCAGGCCGGGCTGGCGGGCGGCCAGCGCCATCACGGTGTCCTCGAGGTAGCGGGCGTTGGCGAAGTAGAGGCTCTCGTCGATGCGCAGGATCGCCAGCCGCTCGTCGGTCTCGACCGCGTGGCGGCGCACGTTGCGAAAGTGCTCGCTGCCCGGGACCCGCCCCACCACGGCGCTGTGGGGGCGGCTGGTGCGATAGAGGTGCAGGGCCAGGGACAGCCCGACGCCGGCCAGGATGCCGCTCTCCACCCCGTGGAGCAGGGTCAGCGCCAGGGTCGCCAGCATCGCCGCGCCGTCGCTGCGGGAGTAGGCCCAGGTGCGCTTGATCGCGGGCAGGTCGATCAGGGTGCCCACCGCGACGATGATGGTGGCGGCGAGGGTCGCCTTGGGCAAAAAGGCCAGCGGCGCGGTGAGGGCCAGGGTCGCCACGGCGATGCCCAGCGCCGTGAAGGCGCCGGCGAGCGGCGTGGCGGCGCCGGCCTCGAAGTTGACCACCGAGCGCGAGAAGCCGCCGGAGACCGGCGAGCCGCCGCTGGTGCCGGCGCCGAGGTTGGCCAGCCCCAGGGCGATCAGCTCCCGGTCGGGATCGATGCGCTGGCGGCGCTTGGCGGCCAGGGTCTGGGCGACCGAGACCGACTCGACGAAGCCCACCAGGCTGATCAGCACCGCCGCCGGCGCGAGCGTCGACCAGAGCGCGGGGTCGAGGCTCGGCAGCGCCAGCGTCGGCAGGCCGCTCGGCACCTCGCCGACCAGGGCCACGCCCCGCTCGCCGAGCCCCAGTCCCAGTCCCAGTCCCCAGGCCAGCAGGATGGTGACGATCACCGCCGAGACCGGCGCGGATTTGGCGAGCAGCGCCGCGGCCCCCTGCGACAGCCCCAGGCGGGCGAGCCCGCCCGCGAGATAGCGCCGGCATCCTACCAGATACGCCCAGACGCCCAGCCCGATCGCGAGGGTGGTGAGGTGGGCGTGCTCGAGCCCGGCGATCAGCGAGGCGCCCATCTCCAGCAGGTTATGCCCGGACGCCTCGACGCCCAGCAGGTGTCGCAGCTGGCTGGCGGCGATCAGGATGCCCGAGGCGGTGATGAAGCCCGAGATCAACGGATGGCTCAGGAAGTTGGCCAGAAAGCCCAGGCGCAGCAGGCCCATGGCCACCAGCACCAGGCCGGAGAGCGCGGCCAGCACCAGG
>JAWWBV010000032.1:0-12712 GCA_033720795.1 Halomonas sp.
AGCCACGACCCGGCCTACAACTACAACGGCAACGTCTTCCTCGACCAGCTGCACGGCGCCAGCGTCGAGAAGCGCCCCGGCGGCGCCGACATGGCGGCCGAGATGGAGGCCCTGGCCGAGACCCTGAAGGCCGACGGCAAGACCCCCTACATCATTCCCGGCGGCGGCTCCAACGAGATCGGCGCCCTGGGCTACGTCAACGCCGCCCTGGAGCTGCTGGCCCAGGCCAACGAGATGGGGCTGCAGATCGACCACCTGGTGCACGCCACCGGCAGCGCCGGCACCCAGGCCGGTCTCGTCACGGGCCTTTCCGCCTGCAACGCGGGTATCCCGGTGCTCGGCGTCGGCGTGCGTGCGCCGAAGGACAAGCAGGAGGCCAACGTCTTCGCGCTGGCCCAGAAGACCGAGGCCAAGCTCGGCCTCTCCGGCGTGGTGAACCGCGAGGACGTGGTGGCCAACTGTGACTACGTCGGCGAGGGCTACGGCATCCCCACCGAGAGCATGGTCGAGGCCGTCACGCTGATGGCGCGTCACGAGGGCATCCTGCTCGATCCGGTCTACTCCGGCAAAGGCATGGCGGGCCTGATCGACCTGATCCGCAAGGGCCATTTCAAGGAAGGCGAGAACGTGGTGTTCCTGCACACCGGCGGCAGCGTGGCCCTGTTTGGCTACCCGGATGCCTTCGGCTTCCCCGACTACCAGGCGTGATGATCGGCCCCCGGCCCGGGTGGGCCGCGTGGGGCCGAGTCGTACTCCCCGGGGTGCGCCCCGGGGGCTTCATCAGAGATTTGAGCCGTTAGCGCCATTGCGGAGCACACCATGACAATTCGACATCTCAAGCAGGCGGAGGGCGCCGAGGGCGTCGCCGCCGAGGATCAACGGGTCACCACCGCGGTGCGCCAGATGCTCGACGATATCCGCGAGCGGGGCGAGCCGGCCGTGCGCGAGTACGCCGAGAAGTTCGACGGCTGGACCGGCGACTTCGTGCTCAGCGACGAGAAGCGCCAGCGCCTGATCGACAGCGTGCCGCAGTCGGTGAAGGACGACATCGACTTCGCCCATCGCCAGATCCGCCGCTTCGCCGAGGCGCAGCGCGACAGCCTGACCTCCTTCGAGATCGAGACCGAGCCCGGCGTGCTGCTCGGCCAGCGAGTGCTGCCGGTCGACTGCGCCGGCTGCTACATCCCCGGCGGTCGCTACGCCCATGCCGCCTCGGCGCTGATGAGCGTGGCGACGGCCAAGGCGGCCGGCGTGCCCCACGTGGTGGCCTGCTCACCCCCCCGCGGCGACAGCATCAACCCGGCGGTGGTCTATGCCCTGCACGTGGCTGGCGCCGACATGATCCTCGAGATGGGCGGCGTTCACGCCATGGCGAGCATGGCCTTCGGCCTGTTCGGCGGGCGCGAGGCCGACATCCTGGTCGGCCCGGGCAACGCCTATGTGGCCGAGGCCAAGCGCCTGCTGTTCGGCCAGGTCGGCATCGACGTCTTCGCCGGCCCGACCGAATCGGCCGTGATCGCCGACGACTCCGCCGACCCGATGACCATCGCCGTCGACCTGGTCTCCCAGGCCGAGCACGGCACCAACTCGCCGGTGTGGCTGTTCACCACCAGCGAGGCGCTGGGCCAGAAGGTCATCGAGCTGGTGCCGAAGGTCGCCGACGACATGCCCAACGCCGACGTCATCCACGCCGCCTGGCGCGACCACGGCGAGGTGATCCTGGGCGACACCCGCGAGGAGGTCGTCGAGGTGAGCGATCGCTACGCCTGCGAACACCTGCAGGTGCTGTGCGAGGACCTCGACTGGTGGAAGGAGCACCTGAGCAACTACGGCTCGCTGTTCCTCGGCGAGGGCAGCACCGTCACCCATGGCGACAAGTGCTCGGGCACCAACCACATCCTGCCGACCAAGCGGGCCGGTCGCTACAGCGGTGGCCTGAACGTGCACAAGTTCATGAAGGTGCTGACCACCCAGCAGCTCAGCGAGGAGGCCAACCGTACCTTCAGCGCCGTGGGCTCACGCATCTCCCGCGTCGAGGGCATGGAAGGGCACGCCCGGGCCTGCGACTGGCGCCTGACCAAGTACTTCCCCGACGAGCAGTGGGATTTCCCCGTCCATCACCAGCAGCGTTACTGAGGTAGGTCCCATGCGCCGTTTCTCGAAATCCTTTACCCAGCAGGAGCCGATCGCCGAGGAGGCGATCGAGGCCGCGGTGGAGGTCATGCGCACCGGCCGCCTGCATCGCTACAACCTGGTCGAGGGCGAGAAGGGCGAAACCGCCCTGCTGGAGCAGGAGTTCGCGGCGAGCCTGGGCGTGCCCTACGTGCTGGCCTGCGCCTCCGGCGGCTATGCGCTGCAGCTGGCGCTGCGAGCCTGCGGGCTCGAGCGGGGCGAGGCGGTGCTGTGCAACGCCTTCACGCTCTCGCCGGTGCCGGGCAGCATCCACGCCGCGGGCGGCGAGGCCGTGCTGGTGGACATCCAGGAGGACACCACCGTCGATCCCGACGACCTGGCCGCCGCGGCGAAGGAGAGCGGGGCGCGCTTCTTCCTGCTCTCGCACATGCGCGGCCACATCGGCGACATGGACGCCATCGTGGCGGTCTGCGAGGCCCATGGCATCACCCTGATCGAGGACTGCGCCCATACCATGGGGGCCAGTTACGACGGCCGGCCCAGCGGCACCTTCGGCAAGGTGGGCTGCTTCAGCACCCAGACCTACAAGCACCTCAACTCCGGCGAGGGGGGGCTTCTGAGCACCGACGACCCCGAGGTGATGCGCCGTGCGGTGATCATGTCGGGCTCCTACATGCTCTACGACCGTCACCTGGCGGCCCCGCCGGCCGATACCTTCGCCGAGACCCGGCTGGTGACGCCCAACATGAGCGGGCGGATGGACAACCTGCGCGCGGCGATCCTGCGCCCGCAGCTGGCCGAGCTGGCCTCGCGCCAGCGGCGCTGGAACGCCCTCTATCGTCGCCTCGAGGCGGGACTGGCCGAGATGGCCCCGGTCGAGACGATTCCGCGGCCCGCGCGGGAGGACTTCGTCGGCAGCTCGATCCAGTTCCGGCTGCCGTCGCTCTCCCATGACGCGATCGCCCGGTTCATCGCCGGCTGCGAGGCGCGCGGCATCCCGCTCAAGTGGTACGGCAAGCCCCAGCCCGAGGACTACACCAGCCGCTACGACAGCTGGGGCTATCTCGCCGAAACGCGCCCGTTGCCCAATGCCGACCGGATCCTCGCCACGCTGTGCGACCTGAGGCTGCCGTTGACCTTCGATGAACACGACTGCGACGACATCGCCTTGTTGATCGGCGATGCCCTGGCGCAGGCCACCCACTAAGACTACCCGCGGGTAGTGCGTACCCCGAGTACGCAGATGCAGCATCCACCCGATGAAGAATGGAGTGACAACAATGTTCAAGAAAACTCTCTTGGCTTCCGCCGTGTTGGCCACGCTGACCGCCCATGCCGCTCAGGCCGAGACCTTCAAGGTCGGCATGGGCGATCCCATGGAGTCCGATCAGGGGGCCCTGGCGCAGCGCTTCGAGGAACTGGTCGAGTCGCTCTCCGGCGGCGAGATGCAGGTCGAGCTGTTCCCCGGCGGCCAGCTCGGCTCCGAGACCGGCATGATCCAGGATACCCGCATCGGCAAGCTCGACTTTGCGCTGGTGGGGGTGGGCAACCTGACCCCCTATGCACCGCGCCTCGGCGCCTTGACCATGCCCTACGCGATCCGCAGCCACGCCGACGCGGTCAAGGCGACCACCGGGCCGCTGGCCGATCGCTGGAACGCCATTGCCGAAGAGGAAGCCGGCGTGCACATCGTCAGCTGGCTCTATTCCAACTTCCGCTACCTGACCAACTCCAAGCGCCCCGTGACCACCCTGGAGGACATCGACGGCCTCAAGGTGCGGGTGCCGCAGAACGAGCTGATGCTCTCCACCTATGAGGCCTGGGGGGCCAGTCCGATCAGCATGTCCTGGCCGGAGGTCTTCACCGGTCTTCAGCAGGGCGTGATCGACGGTCAGGACAACCCCTACATCGTCAACTACACGATGAAGTTCCACGAGGTGCAGGACTACCTCACCGAGATCCACTACCAGTACTCCCTCCAGCCCATCGTGATGGGCGTGCGGACCTACGAGAAGCTCTCCGACGAGGAGCGCGCGATCATCGACCGCGCGGGTCTCGAGGCCCAGCTCTATGCGCTGCAGTTCCAGCTGACCGAAGCCTCCAAGGCACGCGCCGGCATGGAGGCCGAAGGGGTCGAGGTCTCGACCCTCGAGGACGAGGATGAGTGGGTGCGCATCGCCAAGGAGCAGGTCTGGCCGGAGTTCTATGACGAGATCGGCGGTCAGGAAGCCTTCGAGGAAATGCAGAAGGCATTGGGCCACTGAGTGAGGCCGGGCCGGGCGACGCCGCGTCGCCCGGCCCGTCGCGCTTCTCGCACTCCCACCGGGGAAGGAGGCTTTTGTGTTAGCCAAGCTCAATCATATCGAGGATTACGCCTGCCGCTTCCTGCTCGGGGTGTTCGTCGTGCTGCTGTTCGTGCAGGTGGTCATGCGCGTGACGCTGGGCATCGGCATGGCGTGGATCGAAGAACTGGCGCGCTACGCGTTCATCTGGTTCGTGTTCCTGGGGGCGGCTCACGCCGCGCATCTGGGGGCCCATAACCGCCTGCAGACGCACATCAAGATGTTGCCCAAGCGCGTGGCCAATACCCTGCTGCTGCTGGTCGACCTGATCTGGGTGGGCTTCTGCCTGGTGCTGGCCTGGAAGAGCCTGGACCTGATCGGGCTGCTGCTGGAGTTTCCCTACGATTCGCCGGCATTGGGCTGGTCGCTGGCCTACGTCTATTTCGTGTTTCCCATCGCCTTCGTGCTGATGGCCTTTCGCGTGCTGCAGGTCCAGTACCTGAAGCTGGTCAAGGGCATCGAACCCGGCGACGTGGAACAGCAGGAAGTCAGCAAGATTACCGAGGGGGAGTCCAACACCACCGGAAACTCCTCCTCCAACGGCAAGGGGTAAGCCGCATGGCCGCAACGGTTCTGTTTTCCATGTTCGGGGCGCTGCTGCTCTTCGGCGCGCCCATCGTGGTGGCCCTCGGGGTCGCCTCCATGGCGGTCTACGTCCTCAGCGGCGACGACATCAGTTCGCTGATCGAGCTGGCCTTTTCCGCCATCAACTCGTTTCCGCTCATGGCGCTGCCCTCGTTCATCCTGGCCGGCGCCCTGATGGGCGACGCCGGCATCGCCCGGCGCCTGATCCATATCGCCGAGGAGCTGGCGGGTCCCGCTGCCGGCGGCCTGGGCGCCGCCGCGGTGATGGCGTGCATGTTCTTCGGTGCGATCTCGGGCTCGGGGCCGGCGACCACCGCCGCGGTGGGCATGCTGGTGATACCGGCGATGATCGAGCGCGGCTACGGGCGCAGCTACCCGGCGGCGATCACCGCCACCGCCGGCGGCCTCGGGGTGGTGATCCCGCCCAGCATGCCGCTGGTGATCTACGGCGTGACCGCCAACGAGTCCATCTCGGCGCTGTTCATGGCCGGGGTCTTTCCCGGCATCATGCTCGGCGTGGGCCTGATCGTGGCCAACTACATCACCGCCAAGCGCAACGGCTACCAGACCGAGGGCTCGGGCTACGACAAGAAGCGCATCTTCAAGGTCCTGAAGGACGGCTTCTGGTCGATCATGGCGCCGGTGGTGATCCTGGGCGGTATCTACTCCGGGATGTTCACGCCCACCGAGGCCGCCGTGGTCTCCATCTTCTACGCCCTGTTCGTCGGCATCTTCATCCACAAGGAGTCGTCGCTGCGCGGCCTCAACGAGGCCTTCCAGAGCACCACCTGGCTGACCGGGCGGGTGCTGATCATCATGTTCACCGCCACCGCCTTCGGCCGCATCCTGGTCGAGAACCACATCCCGGCGATGATCGCCCAGGGCATCCTCGAGATCACCGACAGCCTGTGGCTGGTCTGGATCCTGGTGATCGGCTTCCTGCTGATCGTCGGCATGTTCATCGAGATCCTCGCGACCATCATGATCGTCACCCCGGTGCTGCTGCCGGTGATGGTGGAGCTGGGCGTCGATCCGATCCACTTCGGGATCGTGCTGGTGGTGAGCCTCGGCATCGGCTTCTCCACGCCGCCGCTGGGCGAGAACATGTTCATCAGCTCGAGCATCGCCAACGTCTCCATCGAGCGCATCTCGGTGCGCGCCATTCCGCTGGTCGGCTCCATGGTGGTGATCGACCTGCTGCTGGCGTTCTTCCCCCAGATCACCCTGTGGCTGCCCACGGTGCTGGGCTTCTGATCCCCCATGAAGAGAAGAGGCAAACGATGACGATGCAAGACCGCGACCGACCGTCCTCCATCCGCGACCCGCATACCATGGTCGGCGTGCTGGGGGGCATGGGGCCCGATGCCACCGTGACCTTCATGCAGCGGGTGATCGACGCCACGCCCGCCGAGGACGACATCGACCACGTGCACCTGCTGGTGGACAACAACCCCAAGGTGCCGTCGCGGATCAAGGCGCTGATCGACGGCGACGGCGAGAACCCGGGGCCGGCGATCGCCGAGATGGCGCGGCGCCTCGAGCGGGCCGGCGCCGCCTTCCTGGTGATGCCGTGCAATACCGCCCACTACTACTGGAAGGACGCCCAGGACGCCGTCGATATCCCGGTCTGGCATATCGTCGAGCGGACCCTGGACAGCGTCGCTCGCACCGTGCCCGGGGCGCGGGTCGGTCTGCTCTGTTCGCCGGCGCTGCGCAAGATCGGCCTCTACGAGGGCTTCGTCGAGGCGCGTGGCCTGTCGCTGGTCTACCCCGAGGACGAGGGCGCGGTGCTCGAGGTGATTCGCGCCGTCAAGCGCGGGGAGGGGCGTCATCCCGACACCCTGGCCGCCTTCGCCCGGGCCGCCGACGACCTCAAGGCGCGCGGGGCGGACGTGCTGGTGCTGGCCTGCACCGAGCTTTCGGTCATCGACGACGCCCTCGATGGCTCGCTGCCGGTCGTGGACAGCGTCCGGGTGCTGGCCGAGCAGGTGGTGGCCGCCGCCGAGGGCGTCGAGGCCGTCACACCCTGATCGTTTCGCCCGGGTCGTCATGACCGGGCGCCGACGGCCGAGCCATCACGCCCGGCCGTCCCGACCATCCGGTCCGAGCGACGCTCGGCCCCCGTTTTCCCGCCCCGCCGGGCCCTGTCGTCCCCGCCCACTTGCGGCGGGGGCAGGGAACGTGCGTCCGTCAGGCGGCTTCAGGAGACTCTCGACATGAAAACCACGCTCTTCGATACGCCCCTCGCCGAGCGGGTCGGCAGGGCCCGGCCCATCGGCCGCGGCCTGCTGGTGTGCGTCACCATCGCGCTGGCCACCACCTTCATCGCCGACCACTACGGGGGCCCGACGCTGCTCTACGCCCTGCTGTTCGGCATGTCGCTGCACTTCCTGAGCGAGGAGGGGCGCTGCCGCGAGGGCATCGAGTTCGCCGCCCGCACCGTGCTGCGCCTCGGCGTGGCCCTGCTGGGGGCGCGCATGACCCTCGCCCAGGTCGGCGACCTGGGGATCGGCCCCGTGCTCACCGTGGTGGCGGCCGTGGCGCTGGTCATCGCCATGGGCTCGGTGCTGGCCCGGGTGCTCGGCCTGGAGCGCGACCTGGGGCTTCTGACCGGCGGCGCCGTCGCCATCTGCGGCGCCTCGGCGGCGCTCGCCCTGTCGGCGGTGATGCCGCGCCACGAGACCCACGAGCGCAACACCATCCTCACGGTGGTCGGGGTCACCACGCTCTCGACCATGGCGATGGTGATCTATCCGCTGATCGCCGGGGCCCTGGAGCTCGCCAACGCCCAGGCGGGAATCTTCCTCGGCGGTACTATCCACGACGTGGCCCAGGTGGTGGGGGCCGGCTACATGATCTCCGAGGAGACCGGGGACATCTCGACGCTGGTCAAGTTGGTGAGGGTGGCGATGCTGGTGCCGGCGGTGATGGTCTTCATGTGGCTGTTCCGTGCCTCGCGCCAGGCCGAGGGGGCGGCGACCAAGGTGCCGATGCTGCCGAGCTTCCTGGTGGGCTTCGTGGTGCTGGTGCTGGTCAACAGCCTGGGGCTGATTCCCGAGGCGGTGAACGAGGGGATGTCGACCCTGTCGCGCTGGTGCCTGGTCACCGCCATCGCCGCCCTCGGCATCAAGACCTCCTTCCAGAAGCTCGCGGTGGTGGGCTGGAAGCCGGTGATCCTGATGGCGCTGGAGACCCTCTTCCTGCTGGTCGTGGTGCTCGGCGTGGTGATGATCGGCGGCCTCGGCACCTGATCACCCGGGCGATGGCCTGCGGGCCGAGACCTCGAGCGACGGGATCGGGAGCGACAAGGTAAGCAGCGGCCAGTCGGCATTCGTCGGCTGGCCGCTGGCGTATGGGGGGGCGAAGGGCTTTCCGAACCAGCCTGACACGAGCGGGGTGGGTGGGAGCGGTGCTTGCACCGCGATCCGCCGCGCAGCGGCGGCAGGGGAACGCTCTCGGCAGGGCGCTTGGCGACGTCCCCCCGAAAGCGGCCGTTGCCCGGCAAGTGCGGTCAACCGAGACCGGTCGAGCCGGAGAGCCGACCAGTCGTTGCGTCGTCGGCTTGATTTTATAGACACTCGGTCTATATTGAAGGACATGACCAACACGACCTCCAGACCCCGCCGCGGCCGGCCCCCCCGGGTGCCCCGCGATGACCCGGACACCCGGGCGGCGCTGATCCGCAGCGGTACCGAGGTGCTGACCGAACAGGGCTTCACCGCCTCCGGCATCGACGGCATCCTCAAGCGCGTCGGCGTCCCCAAGGGCTCGTTCTACTACTACTTCGACAGCAAGGAGGCGTTCGGGCGCGCCGTGATGGAGCACTACGGCGCCTACTTCGCGAGGAAGCTGGATCGCCACCTGGGGGACACCTCGCGCTCGCCGCTGTCGCGCATCGAGGCCTTCGTCGCCGATGCCCGCGACGGCATGGCCCGTCACGACTTCCGCCGGGGCTGCCTGGTGGGCAACCTCGGTCAGGAGGCCGTTGGCCTGCCGGAGGGCTATCGCGACTGGCTGCGGGCGACCCTCGACGACTGGCAGCGGCGCCTGGCGCGCTGCCTCGAGGAGGGGCAGGAGGCTGGGGAACTCGCCGGTCACGCCGACGTCGAGCGGCTCGCCGAGGCCTTCTGGATCGGCTGGGAGGGGGCCGTGATGCGGGCACGACTCGAGGGTCGAGCGCGTCCCCTGGAAGTCTTCATCACCACCTACATGGAGGGGCTGCCCCGCTAACGGGCGTCGCTTCATGCCATTCAATAGACGCTCGGTCTATAAGTAATCAACAACACGAGGTGCACGATGTTCAAGGCCATTCTGATCGACAAGAACGAAGACGGGCAGCGGGTCGCGGTAGAGACGCTGGATGAATCGCGCCTGCCGGACGGCGACGTCACGGTGCGGGTCGACTGCAGCACCCTCAACTACAAGGATGCCCTGGCGATCACCGGCAAGGGGCCGGTGGTGCGCCAGTTCCCCATGGTGCCGGGGATCGACCTGGCGGGCACCGTCGAGAGCTCGACCGCCGAGGCCTACCAGCCCGGTGACGCCGTGCTGCTCAACGGCTGGGGCGTGGGCGAGAAACATTGGGGGGGGCTTTCCGAGAAGGCGCGCCTGGACAGCCGCTGGCTGATTCCCCAGCCCGCGGCCTTCACGGCCCACCAGGCCATGGCCATCGGCACCGCCGGCTACACCGCCATGCTCTCGGTGATGGCGCTGGAGCGCCAAGGCGTGACGCCGGAGCAGGGCGAGGTGCTGGTGACCGGCGCCAACGGCGGCGTGGGCAGCTACGCCATCGCGCTGCTCGCCCGGCTCGGCTACCGGGTCGTGGCCTCCACCGGGCGCCTCGAGGAGACGGACTACCTCAAGGGGCTCGGTGCCGAGTCGGTGATCGACCGCGCCGAACTCTCCGAGCCCGGCCGTCCCCTGGCCAAGGAGCGCTGGGCGGGCGCCATCGATTCGGTGGGCAGCCATACCCTGGCCAACGTCCTGGCCGGGACCCGCTACGGCGGTGCCGTGGCGGCCTGCGGGCTGGCCCAGGGCATGGACCTGCCCGCCAGCGTCGCGCCCTTCATCCTGCGCGGCGTGACCCTCGCCGGGATCGACAGCGTGATGCGCCCCTACGCCGATCGCGTCGAGGCCTGGCGCCGGCTCGGCGAGCTGCTCTCGCCCGAGCAGCTCGACGCCATCACCCGCACCATCGGTCTGGACGAGGCCATCGACACGGCCGGCGAGCTGCTGGCCGGCCGGGTGCGCGGGCGCGTGGTGGTCGACATGGCGCGCTGACGGCGAGGCCGAGCCGCCGCCGGTGGCCAATCGATCGACAGGGGGCACGCCAGTGGCGTGCCCCCTGTGTCGTCTGGACTCCAGGGTCGAGGCCGATCGGCCTTGCTCGTAGCGGTGGCCGAGGCGCGAGGCACGGGACGGGCGTTCTGATACGCTTGCCGGGGTCATCGATCATCGCCGAGGAGTCGCCATGAGGGCCGCCAGCCGCCTGGAGAAACGCAACGTCGCCATCCTGGTCGCCGGCCAGACGCTCTACATGGTCGCCACCATCACCGTGATGACCCTGAGCGGGGTGGTGGGCCACCGGCTCACGCCCGTGGCCGAACTCGCGACGCTGCCCGTCGCCATGATGATGATCGGGACCCTGGTCGCGACCCTGCCGGCCTCGCTCTACATGAAGCGGGTGGGTCGCCGGCGCGGCTTCATGGTCGGGGCGCTGCTCGGCGGCGTGCTCGGCGGGCTGGTGGCCTTCGCCGGCATCGCCCTCGCGCACTTCTGGCTGTTCTGCCTGGGCAACCTGCTGCTGGGCGGCTACCAGGGCTTCGCCATGTACTACCGCTTCGCCGCGGTCGACGTGACCCGACCGGCCTTTCGCAGCCGGGCCATCTCCCTGGTGCTGGCCGGCGGGGTGGTGGCGGCCTTCCTCGGGCCCTGGAACGCCAGCCTGACCAACGACTGGATCGCCGCCGTGCCGGATGGCGGGCCCTACCTGATGATCGCTGGCCTGGCGCTGCTGGCGATGCTGATCCTCGGCGGCCTGCGGGTGCCGGCCAGCGGCGAGCCCGCGCCTGGCGAGATCGCCCGGCCGATGGCCGAGATCGGTGCCCAGTCGCGCTTTCGGGTCGCGCTGGTCGCCGCGGCCACGGGCTACGCCATCATGGGGCTGGTGATGACCGCCACGCCGCTTGCCATGCGCGTCCTGGACTTCGAGATGGGACAGGTGGCCGTCGTCATGCAGTGGCACGTGCTCGGCATGTTCGCGCCCTCCTTCGTCACCGGGGGGCTGATCGCCCGCTTCGGGGTCACCCGTATCCTGCTGGTCGGCACCGCGATCCTCGCCGCCTCGAGCCTGCTGGCGGCCGCCGGCACCGGGCTCGGGCACTTCTGGGTGGCGTTGCTGCTGCTCGGCGTCGGCTGGAACTTCCTGTTCATCGGCGGCAGCACGCTGCTCGCCACCACCCACTCCGAGGCCGAGCGCGGCAAGGTGCAGGGCATCAACGACCTGGTCATCTTCTCGCTGGTGGCGGCGGGCTCGCTGCTGTCGGGGAGCCTGCTGCGGCAGCTGGGCTGGACCGGGCTCAACCTGGCGATGCTGGGGCCGATCGTGCTGGTGGCCGCGCTCACCGCCTGGCTGGCGTTCAGCGAGGCGCGTGTCCGTCCGGTAGGCCTGGGCAGCGAGCGGCGATAGGTCGACGATAGGTCGGCGACAATTAAGTAGGCGAAAACCCGGCGCCGGAAGGCCAGGCAGCCCAGGGGCCCGTGGCGTACCGCGCCCGATTGGGAGGCGGAGCCGATTGGGATATGCTGATGGCGATGCCGAAGGCCTGGCAGATCATACGTTCCCAGGGAGAGTCCCCATGCCGTTGCGTCCCCTTCTTGCCAGCCTGTTGCTGGTCACCCCGCTGCTGACCACGCCGCTCGCGGCCGTCGCCGCGCCCCCCAATATCGTGCCGGGGCAGTGGGAGTTCACCAGCACCACCGCCGTCGGCGGGGACCTGCCGATTCCCGACCAGATCGAGACCACCCGGGAGTGCATCGCCCAGGGCGACCTCGAGGACGAGTCGTTCAGCTTCATAAAGGAGGAGGAGGGCTGCGAGCTGCTCGACCACGAGGTCACGGTCGACGGCATGGACTACCGCATGGTCTGTCGGGCCGAGGGCGGCGAGGCCAGCATCGTCGGCCGCATGGACTTCCTCGGCGAGCGGGTCGAGGGCAACGTCGACATCCTGGTCGACTCCGCCGCGGGCGAGCTCGAGATGACCACGGTCGTGGAGGGGCAGCGCCTCGGCGAGTGCTGAGCCGCACGGGCGCTGTTTGCCGTCTCCCGGCGCCCATCTCCTGACGCCATTCCCCCGTCTCGCTCGAGGCGCCGTGACCTGGCGGCGTCGATTTTCCTCAGTGGGCGGCGGGTTCCTCACCCATCTCGTCGGCCAGGCGACGGGCGACATCGCCGGGCGAGCCGGTGCGCCGGGCCAGCAGGTCGTAGGCTACCGGCACCACGAACAGGGTGAACAGGGTGGCCGCGGCCAGGCCGCAGAGGATGACGGTGCCGATCACCAGGCGGGTCTCGGCGCCGGCGCCGCTGGAGACGATCAGCGGCACGGCGCCCGCCATGGTGGTCACCGCGGTCATCACGATGGGCCGCAGGCGGG
>JAWWBV010000033.1:0-12679 GCA_033720795.1 Halomonas sp.
AACAGGCCGAGCAGGGCGGCGCGGTGATGATGTGCCTGCACGACCTCAACCTGGCGGCGCGCTGGTGCAGCCACCTGCTGCTGCTCTATCCCGACGGCGAGGCGTGCTGGGGCCCCGCGGAGGAGATGCTGGCGCCCGCGGCCCTGGAACGCCTCTATGGCCAGCCCCTGACCACCGCCTGGGTGGGCGGCGCGCCGGTCTTCGTGCCGAGGTGCTGATCCTCAGTCCCTGTTCAGCTTCTTCAGACGCTGCGCTGCCTGCCGGTTGGTCGTCATCCGCTCGGCTCGCTTCATCGACTGCCAGCGGGTGATCTCCTCGGTGGTGCGGCCGCAGCCCACGCACAGCCCGTCCTTGAGCCGGCAGATCGAGACGCAGGGGCTTTCGATGGGCCTGGCCATTCAGTGGCGCTCCAGCACGGCCAGCCGCCGCTCCCAGTCGCCGCCGTGCAGGCGCCGGCACTCCTCCTCGCTGTCGGCGTCCAGGTAGGCATCGATGTCGCCGACCTCCACGTCCACCTCGAACAGGGCGGCCGCGGTGAGCTCGCGCATCCGCTGACGGCCGTCGCCCTTGAGCGCGCGGGCCAGGTCGTCCTGGGTCTCGAACACCCAGATGATTCTCAGGCTGTCGGGGAAGCGGCGGTAGTCCACCAGGTGGGTCAGCCAGGCGAAGCCCGGCAGCAGCGGCTTGGCGGTCTCGCAGGCCTCGGTCAGGGCCTGGGTCAGCCGGCGCTCCATCTGCCGGCTGGCTTTCTTGTCGAGCATATCGAGCCCTCTCGCGTCGAGTCGTGTGGCGGGGCAGGGTAGCGACCTAGAGCGCATGGCGGAAGCGCAGCACCGGACGAGCCTGCTCGGGGTCGTCGAGGAAGTCGGCGTGCACCCCGAAGGTACGGCGCAGCCGCGCGAGGGTCAGCACCTCGCGGGGCGGACCCACGGCGACCAGCCGCCCGCCGTCCATCACCCCGATGCGGTCGCAGTCCATGGCCTGGTCGAGGTCGTGAAGGGCGATGACCACGGTGATCGGCAGCCGCCGCACCAGGGTCAGGATCGACAGCTGATGGCGGATGTCCAGGTGATTGGTCGGCTCGTCGAGCAGCAGGGCGCGGGGCCGCTGGGCCAGGGCGCGGGCGATGTGCACGCGCTGGCGCTCGCCGCCGGAGAGGGTGTGCCAGAGGCGCTCGGCCAGCGGCTGCAGGCCGACCTCGGCCAGCGCCCCCTCGACGATGGCGTCATCCTCGGCGGACCAGGGGCTCAGCGGCGACAGGAAAGGCGTGCGCCCCAGCGCCACCGCCTGGCGCACCTCGAGGCGGTCGAGGGTGTCCGCCTGCTGCTCGACGAAGGCGATGGAACGCGCGATGTCTCGGGGGCGCATGGCGCGCATCGGCCGGCCGTTCGCCGTCACGCGGCCGGCCTTGGGCCGGTTGAGCCCGGCCAGCACGCGCAGCAGGGTGGTCTTGCCCGAGCCGTTGGGGCCGACCAGGCCGAAGGTCTCGCCCGGCTCCACCGTCAGGCTGACGTCGTCCAGCAGGCGATGCCCGTGGACGCGCCAGTCGACATGTTCGGCACAGAGTCTCATCGTGTCTTCGTCCCGCGGACCAGGATCAGCGCGAAGGCCGGAGCGCCGATCAGCGCCGTGACCACGCCGATCGGCAGCACCTGACCGGCCACCAGGATGCGCGAGAGCACGTCCGCGCCGATCATGAAGATGGCGCCGGCGAGTGCCGAGGCCGGCACCAGCCGGGTGTGGCGGCTGCCGACCAGGAAGCGCATGGCGTGGGGAATCACCAGCCCGACGAAGCCGATGGCGCCGACCATGGAGACCATGGCGGCGGTGACCAGCGCCATGGCGGCGATCAGCACCCCGCGCACCCGGCGCACGGGGATGCCCAGGGCGGCGGCGCTGTCGGCGCCGAAGGTGAAGGCGTCCAGGGCGCGCCGGTACCACAGGCAGATCGCCAGGCCCGCCAGGGCGGCGGGCAGCCCCAGGGCGACGTCGTCCCAGCGCACGCCGGAGAGGTTGCCCATCAGCCAGAACATGATGCCGCGGGCCTGCTCGGCGCTCGCCGACTTGGCGATGATCAGCGCGGTGAGGGCGTTGAACAGCTGCGAGCCGGCGATGCCGGCGAGGATGATGGCCCCGGCGGCCTGGGTCGCGCGGCCGCCGCCGGTGGCGCTGCCGGCGGCGTGGGCGAGCACCATCACCAGGCCGAACGCCAGGCCGGCGCCGGCGAAGGCGCCGAGCGACAGCGTCAGGGCGCCGGCGCCGACCCCCAGGATGGCCACCGACACGGCGCCGGTGGAGGCGCCGGCGGAGATCCCCATCAGGAAGGGGTCGGCGAGGGGATTGCGCAGCAGTGCCTGGAGCACCACGCCGGCGAGTGCCAGGCCGGCGCCGCAGCCGGCGGCGAGGATCGCCCGGCTCAGGCGGTATTCCCAGACGATGCCGGCATCGATGTGATCCACCGCGAAGGCCGCGCCGCCCAGCCGATTGGCCAGCACCTTGAGGATGGTGTCGAGCGGAATGGCGGTCTCGCCGATGGCGGTGCCTGCCATCACCGCGGCAAACAGCAGCATCGGGGCCAGCCAGCCCCAGTGCCAGGCGGAACGTGGAGCGCGAGCGGAAGGCGTCTGGCGATCCATGGGAGAGGGAGGCGCGGTGTCCGCGCCTTTCGGGGTCGCCGCGGGCGTACCCGGCGTCATGGAGCGAGCGGCATCGGTCATCGCTCGAATGTCTGAGCCGACAGGGCATCGACCAGCGTCTCGAGGCCGAAGATGGTCCGCATCGTGGCGCTCATGGCATGGGCATCCATCTCGATGATGCGGGCATTCTTCACCGCCGACATCTCGCTGGCCACGGGATCCTGGCGCAGGAAGTCACGCTTGGCCTGGACGCTGTCGGCCGCATAGCGGCGGCGATCCATCGTCGCGATCACGATGATATCCGGGTCGGCGCGGGCGATGGTTTCCCAGCCGACGGTGGGCCACTCCTCGTCGGACTGGATGACGTTGCGGATGCCGAGCTTGTCCAACATGTAGCCGGGGGCGCCGAGTCTTCCTGCGACGAAGGGATCCGCCGATTCGTCGGGGGAGGAGAACCAGAAGAGTGCCGAAAGGTCGTCTGGAAGTGCCAGAGAGTCGGCTCGCGAGATGGCGATGGCTTCACGTGATTTCAGCTCATCGACCAGGATTTTTCCGGCCTCATTGACGTCGAAAAGGGTGGCCAGTTCCCGGATGCCCTTGTAGATCGAATCGGTGGAAAAGGCCGCGGTTCGGGTGCCGTCATCCCCGACGGTATTGTCCTTGGTATCGCAGTCGGCGGGCATGATGTAGGTCGTGATGCCCAGATCATGGAATTGATCGCGCGTCGCCACGCTGCCGGTGGGGCCGACATGCCACTCGTACTGGGCGGCGACCAGGTCGGGATGGCGGTTGACCACCCCCTCGAAGCTCGGATCATTGTCGGCGATGCGTTCGATATCGGCGTCGGCTTCCTGGTACTCCGGCAGCAGCGGCGTGAACCAGACCGAGGTGCCGACGACCCGGTCGTCGAGCCCCAGGGCGTAGAGGATCTCGGTGGCCGACTGGCCGACGGTGACGGTGCGCTCTGGCGCGGCGTCGAGGTGGATTTCTCGGCCGCAATTCATCATCGTCAAGGGGTAGTCCGTCACCTCAGCCATGACAGAGGACGTCGGGATGAGCGAGAGTACTGCCAGAAGTCTGCGAGCGAGAGTCATGCGTCGGTTTCCAGGTGGAAAATAAAAGGTGGCCGCCAGGCGCAGGGAGATTGCCACGAGTTTCGCCGCCTTTTCCACTCCCGTCGAGGCGACCTCGGTGGTCAGTGCATGAGGCTTTCCAGCGAATCTCGACTGTTTTGTTATAACATAACACCATTTTCTGGCAAGGCCTTCGCGTGCAAGCGATGGGCGATTGCGCAGGGCATCACCGGTACCTTAGGATACCCCTTCGAAGACAGGTGCCCCTCACCATCTGGGGATAATCGGGAAGTCTGGTAAGGCCGCGGCCGATTCCAGCGCTGCCCCCGCAACGGTAATGAAGCGCGATCTGCGAAGACCACTGGCGTTCCGCCGGGAAGGTGCAGATCACGGCACGACGCCTCGGCGAGTGCCACCTTCGAGCCCGGAGACCGGCCTGTCGTCTCGAATCATTCCAGCACGGTGCGGTGGGCACCGAGAGGATCAACATGTCCGCGTTTTCCGTTTCCCCCTCCCGGCGGAGCCTCCGCCGTGCTGCGTGTCTCGCGACCGTCCGCCGCTGCCCGGCCGTGACGCCATGACCGCCGTGCCCGAGTTCCCCTTCGTCGCCGTCGTCGGCCAGCCGGCGCTCAAGACCGCGCTGCTGCTTAGCGTCATCGATCCCCGCCTCGGCGGCGTGCTGATCAGCGGTCCCAAGGGCTGCGCCAAGTCGACCCTGGCGCGGGCGCTGGCGGCGATCCTGCCCGATGACGCCGAGGGGCGGCGCCCGTCGCTGGTGACCCTGCCGCTGGGCGCCAGCGAGGAGCGCCTGACCGGCAGCCTGGACCTGCAGCGGGTGCTCGCCGACGGCGAGGCGCGCTTCCAGGAGGGCCTGCTGGCCCGCGCCCACGGCGGCCTGTTGTACGTCGACGAGGTCAACCTGCTGCCGGACGCGCTGGTCGACCTGCTGCTCGACGTGGCGGCCAGCGGCGTCAACCGGGTCGAGCGCGACGGCCTGAGCCATGTCCACCCGGCGCGCTTCAGCCTGATCGGTACCATGAACCCCGACGAGGGCGAGTTGCGCCCGCAGCTGCTCGACCGTTTCGGCCTGTGCGTCGAGATGGCGGCGAGCCCCGGCGTGGCCGAGCGCGTGGCGATCCTGCGCCAGCGCGAGGCCTTCGATCGCGATCCTCGGGCCTTCGTCGACGCCCACGAGGCCGAGCAGGCGGCGCTGACCCGGCGCCTGGCCGAGGCCCGCGAACGCCTTTCCTCGATCACCGCCCAAGACTGGGTCTACGAGCGCATCGCCGAACGCAGCGAGGCCGCCGGCGTCGAAGGCCTGCGCGCGGACGTCACCTGGCACCGCGCCGCCCGGGCCCACGCGGCCTGGCGCGGCGCCACGCGGGTCGAGCGCGAGGACCTGGATGCCGTCGAGCCCTGGGTGCTGGCCCATCGCCGCACCGTCGCGCCCGAGGCGGCTTCCGAGCCCCCGCCCGACCGGGGCGAGCCGCCTGCGTCCGGCGATGGCGGCGGCTCGAGTCGCCAGGGGCCCGAGTCTCGGGGCGATGATTCCCGGGCGCCGGCCTCCGGCGGTGCACTGGAACCGGGCGCCCATGCACACCCCCAGGGCCAGTGGGGCGCCATGTCGCCGGTGGCGCAGCCGAGCCTCACTACGCCGATGCCGGCGCTGCCCGAGGCCGCCGCCGCCCCAGCGCAGGCGGTACCGGCATCGTCCGCGTCCTCCAGCCGACGGCCCGGCCGACAGGCGGGCCGCCGCCGGGATCGCCGACGGGGCGAACCGGCCGAACAGGCGCCGCGCCCGGACTGGTTCGCGACCCTGGTCGAGCACCGTGGCCGGCGGCCCTGGCGTCGCCTGTGCTATCTCCGCCCGCGCAGCGGCCAGCCGATGCTGCACCTGGTGCTGCTGGACACCTCCGCCTCGACCCTCGGCCGGCGCCTGCTGGGCCGCGCCAAGGGCGTGGTCGATGCCCTGGCGCGCCGGGCCTACGCCGCCCGCGAACAGATCGCGGTGCTGGGCTTCGGCAACGACGGCGTCGCCACCCTCCAGCCCCGGCGCCGCGCGCCCAGGGACCTGCTCGAGCGACTCGACGCCGTGCCCGGCGGCGGCGGCACACCGCTGCGCGAGGCCGTGCAGCAGGCGGCGCGCCTGGTGCGCCGCTGGCGCCGCCAGGACGCCGGCCTGCACGTGCGCACCTACCTGATCACCGACGGCCGCACCCGCCAGCCGCTGAGCGGCCTGCCGCCGCTCGGCGACTGCGTGGTCGTCGACACCGAGACCGCCGCCGTGAAGCGAGGCCGCGGCCGCGATATCGCCCGGGCGCTGGGCGCCGACTACCGGCCGCTGGCCGGCCTGGAGGCTGGGGCATCGACATGAACGTGAAGGAAGCGAATGCCATGCACGAGCACGACGCCGTGAGCTGCCCGGCGGTGTTCGTCGCCGCGCCGGCCTCGGGCCAGGGCAAGACCACCGTGACCGCGGCGCTGGCGCGGATGCTGCGCCGCCGGGGCAGGGTGGTGCGGGTCTTCAAGACCGGCCCGGATTACCTGGACCCGCGGGTGCTGGCCCAGGCCTCGGGCCAGCCGGTCGACCAGCTCGACCTGTGGATGGCCGGCGAGGCCTACTGTCGCCAGCGGCTGTTCGAGGCCGCCCGAGAGGCCGACCTGATCCTGGTCGAGGGCGCCATGGGGCTGTTCGACGGCGAGCCCTCCAGCGCCGATCTGGCCGCGCTGTTCGGCCTGCCGATGGTGATCGTCATGGACGTCAAGGGCATGGCCCAGACCGCGGCGGCGCTGGTGGCCGGCCTGGCCGGCTTCCGCGACGACGTGCGCATCGCCGGGTTGATCGCCAACGCCTGCGGATCCCAGCGCCATCGCGAGCTGATCGAGGGCGCGCTGCCGGCAAGCGTGCCGCTGCTGGCGGCGGTGCCCCGCGACCCGGCCCTGGCGCTGCCCGAGCGCCACCTGGGGCTGGTCCAGGCCGAGGAGATCCGCGACGACCTGGAGGCCCGCTTCGAGGCCGGCGCCGAGGCCCTCGCCGCCGAGGGCCTGGCCGAGGCCCTGCTGGCGCTGCCGCCGGTGACCTTCACCCCGGCGCCCATTGATGCCGCCGCGCCGCCGGCCTGGCTCGCCGGTCGCACCATCGCCGTGGCGCGGGACGCCGCCTTCAGCTTCGTCTATCAGGCCAACCTGGACCTGCTAGAGCGCATGGGCGCGACGCTGAGTTTCTTCTCGCCGCTGACCGATCAGGCCCTTCCGGACTGCGACGCCCTGTGGCTGCCGGGCGGCTACCCGGAGCTGCACGCCGCCGGCCTGGCCGCCAACGCCGCGCTGCGCGACGACCTCCGGCGGGCCTTCGAGGATGATCTGCCGATCCTCGCCGAGTGCGGCGGGCTGCTCTACTGCCTGGAGACCCTGACCGATCAGGAGGGCGAGACCCACGCCATGCTGGGGCTGCTGCCCGGCGCCGGCGCCATGCGCGGGCGGCGCGGCTGCCAGGGCATGCAGACCGCCGAACTGCCCGAGGGGCCGGTGCGTGGCCACGCCCATCACCGCTCCCAGGCCAGCGGCACGCCGGCGCCCATCGCCTTTGGTCGCCGCCAGCGTCATCCCGCGCCGGGCGAGGCGATCTACCGCGCGCGGCGCCTGACGGCGTCCTACCTGCACCTGTTCTTCCCCGACAACCCCGCCGCCGTGGCCCGCCTGTTCGGGGCGGACGCGGTCGAGGCCTCCCGTAACGACTCGACAAAGGAATGCCAGGCATGAAACTCGACAAGATTCCCGCCACGGTGGTGACCGGCTTTCTCGGCAGCGGCAAGACCACGCTGCTGGCCGGCATCCTGCGCCGCATCACCGGCAAGCGCATCGCCGTCATCGTCAACGAGTTCGGCGAGCAGGACATCGACTCCAGCCTGCTGCGCGGCTGCGCCATCGGCTGCGAGGAGGAGGGCGCCCGCCCTCTCGACGAGGACGGCGGCATCTTCGAACTGGCCAACGGCTGCATCTGCTGCACGGTAGAAGAAGAGTTCCTGCCGGTGATGAAGAAGCTGGTGGCCCGCCGCGACGACATCGACCACATCCTCATCGAGACCAGCGGCCTGGCGCTGCCCAAGCCGCTGGTGCAGGCCTTCAACTGGCCGGAGGTGCGACAGCACTGCACCGTCGACGCCATCATCACCGTGGTCGACGGCCCGGCGGTGGCGGCCGGTCGCTACGCCAGCAATGTCGAGCAGGTGGAGGCCCAGCGCCGCGCCGACGCCAGCCTGGACCACGACCCCAGCCTGCGTGAGCTGCTCGACGACCAGCTGAGTGCCGCCGACCTGGTGCTGGTCAGCAAGAGCGACCTGCTCTCGGCGGATGAGCGCAGGCGCGTCGAGGCGCTGATCGAGGCGAGGGTGCCAAAAGCGGTCCGCACGCTCTTTATCGATCCGAGCCTGGCCGACGATCCCGCCCGCCTGGAGGCCCTGATGGGCATCGGCGCGGCCAGCGAGGAGGGCATCGATCGCATCGACAACCACCACGACCGCCACCACGCCGAGGGTGCCCACCACGACCACGCCCACGACCACTTCGATGGGATGGTGATCCGCCTGGGGGAGGTCGACGCCGAGGCGCTGGAGGCCAGCCTGGCCGCGCTGCTGAAAGCGCACGAGATCTATCGCGCCAAGGGGTTTGCGGCGATCCCCGGCAAGCCCATGCGCCGGGTGATCCAGGCCGTCGGCGAGCGGCTGGACGGCTACTTCGACCGGCTGTGGGCGCGCGACGAGCCGCGTCGCACTGAGCTGGTCATCATCGGCCGGCACCTGGACCGCGAGGCGCTCCAGGCCGCCCTGGCGGACGCCGAGCGCGCGACGCCCGCCTGATGCACCTCTTTGCCGCCAAGCCCGGAGGCTTCGTCGACGACGAGGGCATCGTCGACCTGCAGCAGTCGCCCGCCGAGGTCGTGATCCTGTCGGCCGCCGACAGCAGCCTGTCGGCACTGGCCCAGGCGGTCGAACGGCTGGGCGACGCCTATCCTTCGGTGCGTCTCGCCAACTGGATGAACCTGGTCAAGCCGGCCGCCTTTGATCTCTACGAGGACCGGGTGCTGGAGCAGGCGCGCCTGGTGATCGTCTCGCTGCTCGGCGGCAGCGCCTACTGGCAGTACGGCTTCGATCGCCTGCGGGCCTGGGCGGCGGCGGACCCCCATCGGCAGCTGATCCTGGTGCCGGGGTGCGACGCCCAGGACGACGCCCTGCTGGAGGCCTCCAGCGTGCCGGTCGAATCGGCCCACCGGGTGTGGCGCTACCTGCGCGAGGGCGGCGCCGACAACACCGAGCAGCTGCTGCGCTTCGTCGCGGCGGAATGTCTGGAACAGGCACTGGAAACGCCGAACGAATGGCGCGAGCCGCGGGCGATTCCTTCCGCGCTGCTTTATCTGCCTCTCTCTAAGGCGCCCGATACCGCGCCGAGGGCCGGGCAGGACGCGACCCTGGCGGACTGGGAGGCGCAGCGCGATACCGCCCGTCCCGTCTGCCTGCTGCTGTTCTATCGCAGCCATCTGCAGGGGGCGAACACCGCGGTGCTGGACGGCCTGATCGCGGCGCTCGAGGCCGAGGGCCTCGCGCCCCTGGCGGTGGCGGTGGCCTCGCTGAAGGAAGACACCTGCGTCGCCTTCGTCGATCACCTGATCGCGCGCACCGGCGCCGGCCTGGTGGTCAACACCACCGGCTTCTCGGTGAACCGCGAGCCCGACGAGGGCGAGGTCGGCGGCGGCGAGCCGGATGGCCTCTTCGCCGGCCGCCCGGTGGTGCTGCAGGCGATACTGGCGAGCAGCCCCGAGGAGGACTGGCGTGACAAGTCCGCCGGTCTGCACAGCCGCGACGTGGCCATGCAGGTGGTGCTGCCGGAGATGGACGGGCGCGTCATCACCCGGGCGGTGGGCTTCAAGGCCGAGTCCCACTACAGCGAGCGCTGCCAGCTGTCGGTGACCCGCCATCGGCTGCATCCCGAGCGTGCCGCCTTCGTCGCTAAACTGGCCCGGCGCTACGCGCGGCTGCGCCACACCGCCAACGCCGACAAGCGCCTGGCGCTGGTGCTGGCCAACTATCCGGCGCGGGACGGGCGCATCGGCAACGGCGTCGGCCTCGACACCCCGGCCTCCACCGTCAACCTGCTGCGCGCGCTGGAAGAGGCCGGCTATCCGCTGGCGGACCTGCCCGAGGACGGCGATGACCTGATCCGCCGGCTGCAGGGCAGCGTGACCAACGACCCGCAGTCGCTTGCCTGGCGCGGCAGCTGGCAGAGCCTCGGCGTCGACGACTACCTGGTCTGGTTCCGTACCCTGCCGGCCACGCTGCAGGAGGCGGTCTGGCGGCGCTGGGGCGCCCCCGAGGACGACCCCAAGCACCGCCAGGGCCGGCTCCTGATCGCCGGCATTCGCCTCGGCGAGACCTTCGTCGGCATCCAGCCGGCGCGGGACATCGATGCCGGCCCGGACGCCGACCCGGTCAGGAGCTACCACGACACCGAGCTGGTGCCGCCCCACAGCTACCTGGCGTTCTACCTCTGGCTGCGGGAGCACTACCGGGTGGACGCGGTGATCCACGTCGGCAAGCATGGCAACCTGGAGTGGCTGCCCGGCAAGAGCACGACGCTCTCCGCCGAGTGCTGGCCGGACGTGGCCCTGGGGCCGCTGCCGCACTTCTATCCGTTCATCGTCAACGACCCGGGCGAGGGCGCCCAGGCCAAGCGCCGCAGCCAGGCGGTGATCATCGACCACCTGATGCCGCCGCTGGCCCGGGCCGAACTCTACGGCGAGCTGGCCGAGCTCGAGTCGCTGACCGACGAGTACTACCAGGCGCTGGGCATGGACCCGCGCCGCGAGACCCTGCTGCGCGAGCGTATCCTCGCGCACCTCAGGCGCACCGGCATCGACGCCGAGCTCAGCCAGGCTGCGAGCGATCCAAAGACGGATTGCCAGAGCGACGACGAGCGCCTGCTCAACGAGCTCGACACCTTCCTCTGCGACATCAAGGAGGCCCAGATCCGCCATGGCCTGCACGTGCTGGGCACCCTGCCGCCGGCGGACAAGCGGGCCGCGACCCTGGTCGCCATCCTGCGCCTGCCCCGGGGCGACGGGCCCGAACGCCAGGGCCTGCTGCACGCCCTGGCCGACGACCTGGGGCTGCGCGATTCACAAGAAGAAGGCACATGCTTCGATCCGCTGGCGGCCGGCGCCGAGCCCTGGCAGGGCCCGCGACCGGCGGTTTTGAGTGAGTTGGCCGAGCTCGACGACACGCCCTGGCGTAGCGCCGCCGACACCCGCGAGCGCCTCGAATGGCTCGCCGAACGGCTGGTCGAAGGCTTCGTGCTGGAGGACGGCGACCTCGAGGCGCTAGCCCGCGACTACCCGGCCACCGCGGCGCTCTGTCGCCACGCCCGCGACGGCCTCTGGGCCGCCATGTGCCACGGCGCCGAGCGGGAGATCGGCGCGCTGCTCGACGGGCTCGACGGCCGCGTCGTGCCGCCGGGGCCGAGCGGGGCGCCCAGCCGCGGCCGGCTCGACGTGCTGCCCACCGGACGCAACTTCTTCAGCGTCGACAACCGCGCCGTGCCGTCGTCCGCCGCCTGGTCGCTCGGCGAGGCCTCGGCCCAGGCGTTCGTCGAGCGCTACCTGCAGGATCACGGCGACTATCCGCGCCGGCTGGGACTGTCGATCTGGGGCACCGCCACCATGCGCACCGGCGGCGATGACATCGCCCAGGCCCTGGCGCTGATGGGCGTGCGGCCGATCTGGTCGCTGGGCTCCCGGCGGGTGGTCGACGTGGAGGTGATCCCCTGCATGCTGCTGGGCCGGCCGCGGGTGGACGTCACCCTGCGGGTCTCCGGCTTCTTCCGCGACGCCTTCCCCCACGTCATCCGGCTGTTCGACGCCGCGGTGCGGGCGGTGGCCGACTACCAGGAGCCGGGCGACGGCAATACCATCCGCGCGGCCATCGAGGCCCGCCGCGGCGAGCTGGAGGCCGCGGGGCTCTCGCCCGAGGCGGCCGAGCAGGAGGCCGGCTTCCGGGTGTTCGGCAGCAAGCCCGGCGACTACGGCACCGGCCTCGATCGGCTGGTCGACACCCGCGCCTGGGACGACGCCGATGAGCTGGCCGAGGCCTATCTCGCGGCCGGCGCCTACGCCTACGGCCAGTTCCCCGAGTCCGGCGCCGCCGCGCGCCGGGCCTTCGCGCACCGGCTCGAGGGGCTGCAGGCGGTGCTGCACAACCAGGACAACCGCGAGCACGACATCCTCGACTCCAGCACCTACTACGCCTTCCAGGGCGGCATGGCCAACGCCGGCCGCGCCCTGGGCGGCGAGGCGCCGGCCGTCTACCACGCCGACCACGCCAACCCGGCCCGGCCGCGCATCCGCTCCCTGCAGGAGGAGATCACGCGGGTGGTGCGCTCCCGGGTGCTCAACCCCAAGTGGATCGAGGCCATGCGCGAGCACGGCTACAAGGGCGCCTTCGAGATGGCCGCCACCGTGGACACCCTGTTCGCCTATGACGCCACCACCGACCTGGTGCCCGACCACCAGTACGCCCAGGTGACCGACGCCCTGGTGTTCGACGACGCCAACCAGCGCTTCCTGCGCGAGCACAACGCCGCGGCACTGGAGGAGATGGCCGAGCGGCTGCTCGAGGCCGTCCAGCGCGGCCTGTGGGAGGACGCCGGCGAGCGCGGCGAGGCCCTCCGGGACCTGCTGCTCGAGTTCGACGAGCGGCGGGAGGGCATGTCGTGAGAGAGCGGGGCCGGAAAGAGCAGGGCATCAGCGCCTCACCCGACGTGCGCGGCTGGTGCCCCGGTGCCTGGCGGCCCATGGCCACCGGCGACGGCCTGCTGGTGCGCGTGCGCCCGCCGATGGGCCGGCTCACCCGGGCCCAGATGCTGTCGCTGTGCGAGGCCGCCGAGACCTGGGGCAGCGGCCTGATCGAGCTCACCCGCCGC